>JAEKKW010000125.1 GCA_019510195.1 Lysobacterales bacterium
AGTGCGCTCGCTGGCGGCCTCCACCGCGAAATCGAAGTTCATGGGCCGCGTGGTCGACGGCTATACCAACGCCGCGACGCTCAAGCTGTTCCCGCATGCCGGCCTGGAGGACGAATACGTCCGCGAATCGGTGCAGGAGAATGTCGACAAGGTGCGGGCGATGACGCGCCTGACCACCATGATGGACGTCGCGATCACCACGCTCAACGGCCTGATGATCGCCGGCACCGGCGCGCTCGGGCTGTGGCTGTGGTCGCAGGGCAGGGTGAGCGCGGGCGCGATCGCGCTGTCGACCGGCCTGGCGATCCGCATCAGCAACATGTCGGGCTGGATCATGTGGGTGGTCAACGGCATCTTCGAAGCGATCGGCACCGTGCAGGACGGCATGCTCACCGTCGCCCAACCGCTGACGGTGGTCGATGCGCCTGAAGCGAAGCCGCTGGTGGTGACGCGCGGCGAGGTGCGTTTCGAGGACGTGCATTTCCATTACGGCAAGGCCGGCGGCGTGATGGCGGGATTGAACCTGCACATCGCGCCGGGCGAGAAGGTCGGCCTGGTAGGCCCCTCGGGCGCCGGCAAGACCACGCTGGTCAACCTGCTGTTGCGCCTCTACGACCTCGAATCCGGCAGCATCCTGATCGACGGCCAGGACATCGCGAAAGTGACGCAGGCGAGTTTGCGCGGGCAGATCGGCATGGTCACGCAGGACACTTCGCTGCTGCATCGTTCGATCCGCGACAACCTGCTGTACGGACGGCCGGCGGCGACACCGCAACAGCTGGCAGCGGCCGTGCAAGGCGCGCGTGCCGACCAGTTCATTCCCGAACTGGTCGACAGCGATGGCCACGCCGGATACGAAGCCCACGTCGGCGAACGCGGGGTCAAGCTGTCGGGCGGGCAACGCCAACGCGTCGCGATCGCGCGCGTGCTGCTGAAGGACGCGCCGATCCTGGTGCTGGACGAAGCGACCTCGGCGCTCGATTCCGATGTCGAGGCGGCGATCCAGGACAGCCTCGACCGCCTGATGCAGGGCAAGACGGTGATCGCGATCGCGCATCGCCTCTCCACCATCGCGCGGATGGACCGGCTGGTGGTGATGGACAAGGGACAGATCGTGGAGTCCGGAACCCACGCCGCGCTGATCGCGCACGGCGGCCTGTATGCACGCTTGTGGCAGCGCCAGACCGGTGGATTCGTCGCGCTCGACGACGGGCGCGGCTAGACCGTTTGCGCCACCTGGTTGCCGTGCGGGCGCGCCGGACGGCCCTGCCAGTCGAGCAACCGTTCGAGGTGGGCGAACACGTCGCTGCGTCCGAACGGCTTGCGCAGGAACGCATCGGCGCCGATGCGTTGCGCGTAGTACTGCTCGGTCGCCTGCTCGTTGCCCGACATCATGATCACCGGGATATCCCGTGTCCCGGGATCGCGGCGCAGGTTGCGCAAGACGCTGAAACCATCCATCCCCGGCATCACGATGTCGAGCAGGATGGCATCGGGGCGCTGCGCGCCGATGCTGGTCATTGCGTCTTCGCCGGAGGCCGCGGTCGTCACCTGGACGCCGGCCTGTTTCAGCATCCGTCCGAGCACCGAAAGCACGGTGCCGGAATCATCGACGATCAGAAGTCGCGTACCGTCACAGGGGTTGCGCCGCGGGTGGCGCCGGCGTTCTTCACCGGCATAACCATTGATTGGATGATTGCTTGCAGCAATTGTGGTGGCTGGTTCCGGCGCCTTCGCAGGTGCCGGCCAACGCAGGAAATCGATCCAGCCCATGAACTCCCCCTTCAGCTTCCGATGCCGAAAACCCGATTGTAGCGTGTCGTCGCGGGGGGGCCAGAGGGGCGTCAACGCGATCCCGATGCCGACAAACGCGCCAGGCCGATCAGGCGCGCCGCGCGCAGGCCGCCGAGCACCAGCGTGCCCAATTGCAGCAACAGTATCGCCAGCCCGGCATTGCCCTTGATCAGCTCGAGGACGAGCAGCGGTGACACCAGCGCCGCCAGCGCCATCGTCACCACATAGACCAGGCCCACCGAGAACGGTCGCCGCAGCATCAGTCCGATGCCGCGCCAGGCCGCACGCCAGGCCGTGCGCAACTGGCCGTCGGCGGCGAACTGCGCACGCGTCGCGTCCAGCGCGCATTGGGCGATGGCGAATGCCACCACCATCACCGCCGTGCCCGCGTATTGCAGATGCTTGGCCTGGCTGGTGAGGATGGCGGCGTCGGCGGATTTTCCGATCATCCCGAACACGACGCTGGCAAGTCCGAGCAATGCACCGAGCGGGATTGCCAGCACCAGCCAGACGCGGAGCTGGCGCCAGTATTCGCGCAGGCCACCATGGATCGATTCGCCGAAGCCGAGCGGGCGTCCTTCGCGCAGGCTCGCCACCAGCATGCCCGAGAGCAGCGGCGACAGCAGCAGGGCGAACACCGCGGTGACGGCGACGTGCACGCCGAGCGATTCGCCACCGCCGTGGCCCAGCATCGACATCAGGCCGTCGGCCAGCAGCGGCATGTTGTTGCCCGCGTCGATGTCCGCGGCCTGCGGACTGTGGCCGAAAGTATTGGCGATCATCGCGCGCAGCGGCACGCCGGCGGCGATCGCCGGAATCAGCGCTGCCAGCAGCCACAGGATCAGCATGCGCCAGTGACGCGGTGCGCTGGACAGTCCGCCGATCAGGGCGCGGAACCCGTTGACGCGGCCGCTCACAGCAGCTGCCCCTGGGTGATTGCCAGTTGCAACCAGCCCATCGCGCGCGTTGCCAGCGACATGCGGTGCGGTTCGACGGTACGGCCGTTGTCGATCTGCGACACGTCCAACCCGTGCAGGCCCTGCGGATCGAGCTCGGCCTTCACCACCTTGGCCGGCCCGCTCCATTGATAGCGGAACCAGCGCTGGTCCCCGTCGAAGTTCACCATCTTGACGCTCCCGTCGTCGAACGTGACTTTAAGTTGTTGCGGCACGGCGGCACCGTCACGGCGCACCACCACGGTGGATTCGAAGGGATAGGGACCGCCGCTCTTGGCGTCCGGGTG
>JAEKKW010000078.1 GCA_019510195.1 Lysobacterales bacterium
GTTTCGCCGGCATCCGCAACCACGGCATCCCGCAGTCGCTGATCGACGACAGCTATGACGTGTTCCAGCGTTTCTTCGCGCTGCCGGAAGACGCGAAGAAGCGTTACCACGTGGCGGGCGGTGGTGGCGCGCGCGGCTACACGCAGTTCGGTGTCGAAACCGCCAAGGGCGCGAAGTATTCCGACCTCAAGGAGTTCTGGCACATCGGTCGCGAGATCCCGCGCGATTCGAAATACGCCGGCGACATGCCGGCCAACCTGTGGCCGGACGAAGTCGAGGGTTTCCGCGAGAAGGGTTACGCCCTCTACCAGGCGCTGGATGACCTCGGCTCGCAGGTGCTGGGGGCACTCGCACTGCACATCGGCTTGCCGGAAAACTGGTTTGCCGACAAGACCGATTCCGGCAATTCGATCCTGCGCCCGATCCACTATCCGCCGATCACCGCCGACGACATTCCGAACGTCCGCGCCGGCGCGCACGAGGACATCAACCTGATCACATTGCTGGTCGGCGCCAGCGCGGCGGGTCTGGAAGTGCTGTCGAAGAAGGGCGAATGGGTGCCGTTCACCTCGGACGCCGACACCATCGTCGTCAACATCGGCGACATGCTGCAGCGCCTGACCAATCACGTCTACCCGTCGACGACGCATCGTGTGGTCAACCCGCCGGGCGAGCAGGCGCGCAAGCCGCGCTATTCCACGCCGTTCTTCCTGCATCCGAATCCGGACTTCCTGATCGAGGTGCTGCCGTCGTGCGTGACCCCCGGCAACCCGAGCCGGTATCCGCAAGCGATCACCGCGCAGGGATATCTGGAAGAGCGACTGCGCGAAATCAAACTGAAGTGATCGGGAGTAACGGCATGCGCCGCAAGATTGTCGCAGGCAACTGGAAATTGAATGGCGACCACGGCTTCGGCGTCGCGCTGGCCGATGCGTTGGAGGACGGTGCTGGGCTGGCGCGCGAACGCGTCGATTGCATCGTGTTCCCGGCGATGCCCTATGTCGCCGGACTCGCCGGGCACTGCGCCGGAACCGCGATCGCGGTCGGTGCACAGGACGTCAGCGAGCACGCCAAGGGCGCCTATACCGGCGAGGTTTCCGCGCAGATGCTGCGCGATGTCGGCGCCACCCACGTGCTGGTCGGGCATTCCGAGCGCCGCGAATACCACCACGAGGACAGCGCACTGGTGGCCCGCAAGTTCATGGCGGCCCATGCCGCCGGGCTGGTGCCGGTGCTGTGCGTGGGCGAGCGCCTGGAAGAGCGCGAAGCCGGCACCACCGAGGCGGTGATCGCCGCCCAGCTGGCGCCGCTGCTGGCGCTGGATGGGGGGATGCAGGCGCTGGCTGGCGGCATGGTGGCCTACGAGCCGGTGTGGGCGATTGGCACCGGCCGCACCGCCACGCCGGAACAGGCACAGGCCGTGCACGCATTCATCCGTTCTCAGGTGGCGCGCCAGGATGCTAGAATCGCCAACTCGCTGCCGATCCTGTACGGCGGCAGCGTGAAGTCCGACAACGCCGCGGCGCTGTTTTCGCAGCCCGATGTCGATGGCGGACTGGTGGGTGGCGCCTCGCTCGTCGCCCGCGACTTCCTCGACATCATCACGGCGGCCGCGGCTGCCTGAACGCTCCACGGATCGCCATGCTTTCGCTCATTCTCAATGTTGTGTACGTGCTTATCGCCATCGCGATGATCGCGCTGATCCTGCTCCAGCAGGGCAAGGGCGCGCAGGCCGGTTCCGGCTTCGGCTCGGGTGCATCGGGCACGGTGTTCGGCGCGCGCGGCGCGGCCAACTTCCTGTCCAAGACCACGCGCTGGCTGGCGATCGCATTTTTCGGCATCACCCTGGTCATGGCGTGGCTGTTCGTGCACGGCAGCCAGAAGCAGGTCACGACGGGCAGCAGCATCATGGCGACGCAACCGGCGGCTCCGGCCACCAGGACCGCACCACCAGCCGCGGCTCCGCAACAGGGAATCCCGCAGGCAACGGTTCCGCAGGCACCCGCGCAAAATGTGCCGCAGGCGCCGGCAAATGCACCGAACGGTGCGCCGGCCGGTTCGCAAACGCACTGATCCGATTTACAATCTCTTGATGGCATGCGGGAACGCATGCCGAACGCATTGCCCAGGTGGCGGAATTGGTAGACGCACTACCTTGAGGTGGTAGCGGCTTAGGTCGTGGGGGTTCGAGTCCCCCCTTGGGCACCAACAACGCATGCGGATCACGATCCGCATGCCATCACGCCGGACATGATGTCCGGTCCAGCGGGTCGGAGCGCCCTACAGGAAGACCGAAGTGCTGGCCGAATACCTGCCGACCTTGCTGTTCCTCCTGGTTGCCATCGGCATCGGCATTGCGCTGATCGTGATCGGCAACCTCCTCGGGCCGAAGAAACCCGCAGCCGAGAAACTCTCTCCCTACGAATGCGGCTTCCTGCCCTTCGAGGATGCGCGGCTCAAGTTCGACGTCCGCTATTACCTGCTGGCGATCCTGTTCATCGTCTTCGACCTGGAAATCGCCTTCGTTTTCCCGTGGGCGCTGGTGTTCCGTGAGCTCGGCGTTTTCGGCCTGGTCGAGATGGGCATCTTCCTGTTCCTGCTGGTCTTGGGTTTCGCTTACGTGTGGAAGAAGGGAGCACTGGAATGGGAGTGAGCCATACTCCGTTCTTCAATCCGATCCCCGAGGGTCGGTTGGATGACCTGTTGCGCCCCGAGGGGGACAACCCGGTGATGCAGCAAGGTTTCGTCACCACCAGCATGGACGCGTTGTGGAACTGGGCGCGCACCGGTTCGATGTGGCCGATGACCTTCGGTCTCGCCTGCTGCGCGGTGGAAATGATGCACGCCGGTGCCGCGCGCATCGACATGGATCGCTTCGGCGTGGTGTTCCGCCCGTCGCCGCGCCAGTCCGACGTGATGATCGTGGCCGGCACGCTGGTCAACAAGATGGCGCCGGCGCTGCGCAAGGTCTATGACCAGATGCCCGATCCCAAGTGGGTGATCTCGATGGGTAGCTGCGCCAATGGCGGTGGCTACTACCACTACTCGTATTCGGTGGTGCGCGGCTGCGACCGTATCGTTCCGGTCGACATCTATGTCCCCGGTTGCCCGCCGACCGCGGAAGCGCTGGCCTACGGCATCCTGCAGTTGCAGAAGAAGATCCGCCGCTCGACCGTATTCGGCGATCGCGGCCAGGCCGCGGACACGCATCCGGCGCGGGTGGCCTGACATGGGTGATACGCAAACGAACCACGGCCCGATCGCCGATGCGTTGCGCGCGCGCTTCCCGGAAGCGCAGGTGACTGTCGGCGCACGCAACGAAGTGACGCTGGAAGTGGCGCCGGCCGCGTGGCTGGTCGCCGCACGCGCCTTGCGCGACGAATTCGGTTTCGAACAGTGCGTCGATGTCTGCGGCGTCGACTACCTCGGCTATGGCGACCACGAGTGGGACACCGATGTCTCCTCAGAGGGCTTCAGTCGTGGCGTCGAGGGCAGGGCGGTCGGCCGCTTCAAGTGGGGCGAGGCGCCGCTGCGCCAGGTCGCTCAGCCGGAAAGCGAAACCGTCGAAAGCGCGCCGGGCCGTCGCTTTGCCGCGGTCGCGCACCTCCTGTCGATCCGCAACAACCTGCGCCTGCGCCTGCGCGCCTTCTGCGCCGACGAGGCGCTTCCGGTGGTCGATTCGCTGACCTCGGTATGGCCGGGCACCGACTGGTTCGAGCGCGAGGCGTTCGATCTCTACGGCATCGTCTTCGAAGGCCATCCCGACCTGCGCCGCATCCTCACCGACTATGGTTTCGTCGGCCATCCGTTCCGCAAGGACTTCCCGTTGATCGGCAACGTCGAAGTGCGCTACGACGCCGAGAAGCAGCGCGTGATCTATGAACCCGTGACCTCGGTCGAGCCGCGCGTCGGCGTGCCGCGCGTGGTGCGTGACGACGCCCGTCTCGAAACCGCGCAGGGCGAATCGCGCGATCTCAATCTGGGCGTGCGCCAGGCGCCGGCCGGGAGCGTCAAATGACTGCAGAATCGATCCAGTCGCCGGCCGCGCGCGACGCGTTCGCCAGCGATCCCGCCGAAGCCCGGCAGGAGATCCGCAACTACACGATGAACTTCGGCCCGCAGCATCCGGCCGCGCACGGCGTGCTGCGCCTGATCCTCGAGATGGACGGCGAAACCGTCCAGCGCGCCGATCCGCACATCGGCCTGCTGCACCGTGGCACCGAGAAGCTCGCCGAATCCAAGCCGTTCAACCAGTCGATCGGCTACATGGATCGCCTCGACTACGTGTCGATGATGTGCAACGAGCACGCCTACGTCGCCGCGATCGAGAACCTGCTGGGCGTGACGCCGCCGGAACGCGCGTTGTGGATCCGCACGATGTTCGACGAGATCACGCGCATCCTCAACCACCTGATGTGGCTGGGCTCGAACGCGCTCGATCTCGGTGCGATGGCGGTGTTCCTCTACGCGTTCCGCGAACGCGAAGAGCTGATGGACGTCTACGAGGCGGTCAGCGGCGCGCGCATGCATGCGACCTACTACCGTCCGGGTGGCGTCTATCGCGACCTGCCGGACCACATGCCGAAGTACCGCGAATCGAAGTGGCGCAAGGGCGGCAGCCTCAAGCGCTTCAACGAATGGCGCGAAGGCTCCATGCTCGATTACCTGGAAGCCTTCACCAGGGACTTCCCGGCGCGCGTCGACGAATACGAAACCCTGCTGACCGACAACCGCATCTGGAAGCAGCGCACCGTCGACGTCGGCATCGTGACGAAGGAAGAAGCGCTGGCCTGGGGCATGAGCGGCCCGATGCTGCGCGGTTCCGGCATCGAATGGGACCTGCGCAAGAAGCAGCCTTACGCCAAGTATGCGGAAGTCGATTTCGACATCCCGCTTGGCCGCAATGGCGACTGCTACGACCGCTACCTGGTGCGCGTCGCCGAGATGCGCGAAGCCAACCGCATCATCCAGCAGTGCGTGAAGTGGCTGAAGGCCAATCCCGGCCCGGTCATGCTCGAGAACCACAAGGTGTCGCCGCCGTCGCGTGAAGCGATGAAGGACGACATGGAAGCCCTGATCCACCACTTCAAGCTGTTCTCGGAAGGCTATTCCGTGCCGGTCGGCGAGACCTACGCCGCGGTGGAAGCGCCCAAGGGCGAGTTCGGCGTGTACCTGGTGTCCGATGGCGCCAACAAGCCGTTCCGTTGCAAATTGCGCGCCCCCGGCTTCGCCCACCTGTCGTCGATGGACGCGATCGTGCGCGGCTACATGCTGGCCGACGTGGTGGCGATGATCGGCACGTATGACGTCGTGTTTGGAGAGATCGATCGATGAAAGCGACTGGTAATTTCGAGAGCGCTCGCAGCGTCGATCCGATGGCAGTTCTCAGCGGTGAAACGCGCGCGCACATCGATCACTGGCTGACCAAGTTCCCGCCCGATCGCAAGCGTTCGGCGGTGTTGCAAGGCCTGTTCGCGGCGCAGGAACAGAACGGCGGATCGCTCACCGACGAATTGATCGCCGGCGTCGCCAAATACCTCGACCTGCCGCCGGTGTGGGCGTATGAAGTCGCGACGTTCTATTCGATGTTCGAGACGCAGCCGGTCGGCCGCAACAACGTCGCCTTCTGCACCAACATCAGCTGCTGGTTGAACGGCGCCGAGGACCTGGTCGCGCACGCCGAGAAGAAACTCGGCTGCAAGCTCGGCGAGTCGACCGCCGATGGCCGCGTCTACCTGAAGCGCGAAGAAGAATGCGTGGCTGCCTGCTGCGGCGCGCCGGTGGTCGTGATCAACGGCCATTACCACGAGAAGCTCGACACCGCCAAGGTGGACGCGCTGCTGGACGGGTTGAAGTAACGATGGCGGGACACTCTCACTACAGCGAAGGCTACGGCCCGGTCGGTCCGGCGCCGCAGGAACACAACGTCGTCTACACGACGCTGCATTTCGACAAGCCCTGGAGCTACGACAACTACCTCAAGACCGGTGGTTACGCGGCGCTGCGCAAGATCCTCGAAGAGAAGATCGCGCCGGCCGACGTCGTCGAGATGGTCAAGGCATCGGGCCTGCGCGGCCGCGGCGGCGCGGGCTTCCCGACCGGCCTGAAGTGGAGCTTCATGCCCAAGGGACCGGGCCAGAAATACATGTTGTGCAACTCCGACGAATCGGAGCCGGGCACGGCCAAGGACCGCGACATCCTGCGCTACAACCCGCATTCGGTGATCGAGGGCATGGCGATCGCCTGCTACGCTACCGGCGCGACCGTCGGCTACAACTATCTGCGCGGCGAGTTCCACCACGAACCGTTCGAGCATTTCGAGGAAGCGCTGGCCGAGGCCTACAAGCACGGCTGGCTGGGCAAGAACATCCTCGGTAGCGGCGTCGACATCGACCTCTATGGCGCGCTTGGCGCCGGCGCCTACATCTGCGGCGAGGAAACCGCGCTGATGGAATCGCTGGAAGGCAAGAAGGGCCAGCCGCGGTTCAAGCCGCCGTTCCCGGCCAACTTCGGCCTGTACGGCAAGCCGACCACGATCAACAACACCGAGTCCTACGCATCGGTGCCGGCGATCATCCGCAACGGTGCGGAATGGTTCGCCAATCTCGGCAAACCCAACAACGGCGGCCCGAAGATCTTCTCGATCTCCGGCCACGTCAATCGTCCGGGCAACTACGAAATCCGCCTCGGTACGCCGTTCGCCGAGCTGCTGCAGCTCGCCGGCGGCGTCCGCAACGGCCACCGCATCAAGGCGGTGATTCCGGGCGGTTCGTCGATGAAGGTGTTGAAGGGCGAGACCATGATGGAACTCACCATGGATTACGACGCCATCCAGAAGGCCGGTTCCGGCCTCGGTTCCGGCGCCGTGATCGTGATGGACGAGACCGCCTGCATGGTGCGCGCCTGCCATCGCATCGCGCGTTTCTACTTCAAGGAGTCGTGCGGCCAGTGCACGCCGTGCCGCGAAGGCACCGGCTGGATGTATCGCATGCTGAGCCGCATCGTCGACCACACCGCGACCATGGACGACCTGCAGATGCTCAAGGCATCGGCGGGCCAGATCGAAGGTCACACCATCTGTGCCTTCGGCGAAGCCGCGGCGTGGCCGGTGCAGGGTTTCCTCGCGCAGTTCTGGGATGAATTCGAGTACGCGATCGTGAACAAGCGTTTCTACGTCGACGATCTGAAGGCCGGCACCGTGGTGCAGAAGGCGGTGGCGGCATGAGCGCGCAACCGCAGCCGGTGAACCCGAACCTGCCGCCCGACCACGTCACCGTGTTCGTCGACGGCGTCGAGATCGCCGCGCCCAAGGGTTCGATGATCATCCAGGCCGCCGATCGCGCCGGCGTTTCGATCCCGCGCTTCTGCTATCACGACAAGCTGCCGATCGCGGCCAATTGCCGCATGTGCATGGTCGATACCGAGCTTGGCGGCCGCATGGGCCCGAAGCCGTCGCCGGCCTGCGCGACGCCGGTCGCCGATGGCATGAAGGTATTCACGCGCAGCGAGAAGGCGCTGAAGTTCCAGCGCGACGTGATGGAATTCCTGCTGATCAACCATCCGCTCGATTGCCCGATCTGCGACCAGGGCGGCGAGTGCGAATTGCAGGACGTGTCGATGGGCTACGGCCGTTCGGTCAGCCGCTTCGTCGAACGCAAGCGCGTGGTGCCCGACGAGGACCTCGGTCCGTTGGTCGCCACCGAAATGACGCGTTGCATCCAGTGCACCCGCTGCGTGCGCTTCACCGCGGACATCGCCGGCACCTACGAACTCGGCGGCATGCAGCGCGGCGAGAACCTGCAGATCGGTACCTACGACGGCAAGCCGCTGGCCACCGAACTTTCCGGCAACGTCGTCGACGTCTGCCCGGTCGGCGCGCTCACCAACAAGGTGTTCCAGTTCAAGGCGCGCCCGTGGGAACTGGTCGCGCGCGAATCGCTGGGCTACCAGGACGCGCTCGGCAGCAACCTGTTCCATCACGTGCGCCGCGGCGAAATCCTGCGCAGCGTGCCGCGCGACAACGAAGCCGTGAACGAGTGCTGGCTGTCGGACCGCGACCGCTACGCACACCAAGGCCTGCAAGCGGAAGACCGAGCGACCGTGCCGCTGATCAAGGACGGCGGCCAGTGGCGTGAAGCGAGTTGGGACGAAGCATTGTCCCGCGCACAGTCGATCCTCTCGGCGAATCGCGGCGACGCGCTCGGCATGCTGGTGCATCCGGCGACGAACAACGAGGAAGGCCTGGCGCTGGCCGCGCTGGCCGATGGCCTCGGCAGCACCCACATCGATCACCGCATCCATGCGCTCGATCTCTCCGACGGTGCGGTGGCCGAAGCGTTCGCCGCTGCGGTCGCCGACATCGAACGCGCCGATGCCATCGTCATCGTCGGCAGCAACCTCCGCCACGAAGTGCCGCTGCTGCACGCCCGCGTGCGCAAGGCGACGCTGCATGGCGCGAAGGTCCATGTCGTCAATCCGGTCGATTTCGATTTCGCGTTCGAGATCGCCGGTCGCCACATCGTGGCGCCGTCGCAAGTCGCTGCAGAGTTGGCCAGGGTCGATCTCGGCGACGCAAAGGCGCCGCTGGTGATCGTCGGCAATGTCGCCGAACGCGGCGTGCATGCCAGCGCGATCCGCAAGGCCGCGGTCGCTTTCGCCGGCGCGAAGAACGCGAAGCTGTGCCGCATTCCGCAGGGCGCCAATGCGCTGGGCCTGACCCACGCGGGCGTGTTGCCGTCGGGTCGCGATGCACTGGCCATGCTGCGCGAACCGCGCAAGGCCTACATCATCTACGGCATCGAGCCGGGTCTCGATTTCGCCTATCCCGGGCTTGCTGCGCGCGCACTGGGTGATGCCCAGGTCGTTGCCTTCAGCCAGTTCGCCTGCGAATCGACCCGCGCCGTCGCCGACGTGATCCTGCCGATCGCGGCGGTCCCGGAAGTGCAGGGCACGCTGACCAATCTCGAAGGCCGCGACCAGCGCAGCCAGGCCGCCGGCAAGATGCCCGGCGAAGCCCGCGAAGGCTGGCGCGTGCTGCGTGCACTTGGTGGTGCAATGCAACTCGCCGGTTTCGACTTTACCGATCTCGACGGATTGCGTGTCGCGTTCAAGCCGCGTTCGGTCGTGGTCAAGCCGGGTGCCGCCGTCGGCGCCAGCGGCAGTGGCCTCGAAGTCGCGGCGTCCGATGCGATCTATCGCAGCGATGCGGTGACGCGCCGTTCCCCGGCATTGCAGGCGCATCCGCTGACCGCCGGTGCGCAAGCGGCGATCCATCCGCAGACCGCCGCAGCGGTCGGCCTGCAGGATGGCATGACCGGCCGATTCACCACCGGTGACGGCACGGCTTCGCTGCCGGTGCGACTGGACGCGGGCGTCGCCCCGGGTTGCGTATGGATCGAACGCGGTTACGGCGCCACTGCACCGATTGCCGCCGCCGACGTGGAGGCACGCCCGGCATGAACCACTACATCCAACAATTCCACGACTGGCTCACCGGTTTCGGTGCCGTCGGCATCGTCGCCTGGCTGGTACTGCTGATCCTGCTGATCGCGGTGCCGGTGATCATTTCGGTGGCGTTCTACGTGGTGTGGGAACGCAAGCTGATCGGCTGGATGCACGTCCGCCATGGTCCGATGTACGTCGGCTTCGGCGTGTTCCAGGCCTTCGCCGACGTGTTCAAGCTGCTGTTCAAGGAAGTGATCCAGCCGAGCAGCGCCAGCAAGTTCCTCTTCATCCTTGCGCCGCTGATCACGCTCGCGCCGGCCTTCGCCGCGTGGGCAGTGGTGCCGTTCGACGACAGGCTGGTGCTGGCCAACGTCAACGCCGGCCTGCTGTACCTGCTGGCGATGACCTCGCTCGGCGTCTACGGCATCATCCTCGCCGGCTGGGCGTCGAACTCGAAGTACGCCTTCCTTGGCGCAATGCGTTCGGCCGCGCAGGTGATCAGTTACGAAATCTCGATGGGCTTCGCCCTGGTCGGCGTGCTGGTCGCGGCCGGCAGCCTCAACATGACCGACATCGTCCACGCGCAGGCGGGCCGCTTCGGATTGTTCAGCTGGTTCTGGCTGCCGCTGCTGCCGCTGTTCCTGATCTACTTCATCTCGGGCGTGGCCGAAACCAATCGCGCGCCGTTCGACGTGGTGGAAGGCGAATCGGAAATCGTCGCCGGGCACATGGTCGAATACTCCGGTTCGCAGTTCGCGCTGTTCTTCCTCGCCGAATACGCCAACATGATCCTGGTGAGCTTCCTCACCTCGCTGTTCTTCCTCGGCGGCTGGCTTTCGCCCATCCCGGCATCGTGGATCCCGGATATCCCGGTGGTGTCGACGCTGCTGGGCAATGGCTGGTGGTGGCTGCTGGCCAAGGTCGTGTTCTTCGCCAGCATCTTCATCTGGTTCCGCGCCGCGTTCCCGCGCTATCGCTATGACCAGATCATGCGCCTGGGCTGGAAGGTCTTCATTCCCATCGCGATTTTCTGGATTTTCGTGACCGCATTGCTGGCGTATTACGGCGTGATTTCGCCCGGCGTGGGAGGCAGCGCATGAATCGCGTCGCTTCCTATCTCAAGAGCCTGATGCTGCTGGAACTGGCAAAGGGCATGGGCCTCACCTTCAAGTACATGCTCAAGCCGAAGTACACGGTCATGTACCCGATGGAGAAGATCCCGCAGTCGCCACGCTTCCGCGGCATCCACGCGTTGCGCCGCTACCCGAACGGCGAGGAACGCTGCATCGCCTGCAAGCTGTGCGAAGCGGTGTGCCCGGCGCTGGCGATCACCATCGACTCGCACAAGCGCGAGGACGGCACCCGCCGCACCACGCGCTACGACATCGACCTGTCGATTCGATCGTGGAGACGCACGTGCACGAGTACCACTTCGACAAGCGTGGCCAGAACATCCTGACCAAGCCGACCCTGCTGGCCATCGGTGACCGCCTCGAAGCGGAAATCGCCGAACGCCGCGCCGCCGACGCACCTTTCCGCTGAGGACGACATGGACTTCCCCCTGATCGCCTTCTACTGTTTCGCGGCGTTGGCAGCCGCTTCCGCGCTCGGCGTGATCGCCGTGCGCAATTCCGTGCACGCGGCATTGCTGCTGGTGCTGACCTTCTTCTCGGTCGCCTGCACCTGGATCGTCGCCGGCGCCGAATTCCTCGGCGTCGCGCTGATCCTGGTCTACGTCGGCGCGGTGATGGTGCTGTTCCTGTTCGTGGTGATGATGCTCGACATCGACACCGATCGTGTGCGCGAAGGCTATGTGCGCTACCTGCCGATCGGCATGCTTGTCGCGGTGGTGATGCTGGTCGAGATGCTGATGGTGATCGGCGTGCATTCGCGCCTGTTGCCGTTCACCGGAGCAGCGCCGGTCGATGCCGCGATGCCGAACGCGAAGTGGCTGGCCCATGCGTTGTTCACCGATTTCATGCTGCCGTTCGAAGTGGCGGCGGTGATCCTGACCATCGCGGTGATCGCGGCGGTGATGCTGACCCTGCGCCATCGCGGCGGCACGCGAACGCAGAAACCGGCCGACCAGGTCCGCGTCCAGGCGGGCGATCGCCTGCGCATGGTGAAGATGGCGACGGAACAACCGAAGCCCGTTGAAGCAACCCCGGAGGTGAAGGAATGACCACGGCATTGGGCCTCGGCCACTACCTCGCGCTGGGCGCGGTGCTGTTCTGCATCGCCATCGCCGGCATTTTCCTCAATCGCAAGAACGCGATCGTCCTGCTGATGTGCATCGAGTTGATGCTGCTGGCGGTGAACATCAATTTCGTGGCGTTTTCGCGCGACATGCACAACGCCACCGGCCAGGTTTTCGTCTTCTTCATCCTGACCGTGGCCGCCGCCGAGGCCGCGATCGGCCTGGCGATCCTGGTCACGCTGTTCCGCAACCGACGCACCATCAACGTCGGTGAGCTGGATTCGTTGAAGGGCTGACCGGAACCGACATGGACATTTCGATCTCCCAACTCGTCATCATCGTCCTGGCGCCGCTGCTGGGTTCGATCCTCGCCGGCGTCTTCGGCAAGGTCATCGGTCGCAGCGGCGCCCATGTCGCCACGATCGCCGGTGTCGCCATCAGCTGCGCACTGTCGATCGGCGTGCTGTGGAAGCTGCTGCATGGCGCCGCCCCGGTCAACCACGATCTCTATACCTGGTTCGACGTCGGCGGCTTGCAGGCGCATGTCGGCTTCATGGTCGACAACCTGACCGCGATGATGATGGTCGTCGTCACCTTCGTGTCGCTGCTGGTGCACGTCTACAC
>JAEKKW010000079.1 GCA_019510195.1 Lysobacterales bacterium
CCAGCCTGCTTGTTCGGCGTGACGACATGGATGCCGGCAGCGAGCCAGTCGGCGTAATGCGCGGCGACGGCATCGCTGCCGCTGCAATCGACGATCAGCGTTGGCGCGGGATGCAGTGCGTGGAGATGCGCGGCGAAGTGCGGGAGATCCAGCGCTTCGCCATCCTCCAGTGTTTTCTCGGCGTCATCGAATGCTTGTGGAGCGATCCGCATGCGCCGACTGTTGGCGATGGCGTGCAGGCGCAACCCGCCGCCGCCGTGGCGCGAAGCCGCCTGGGCGAGTTGTCCAAGCAACGCACGGCCGACATTGCCGGGGCCGATCAGGCCGATCGCTGGTGCGGAAGATGGGAAAGACTGCATTGCGGGGCTCCTGGTGGGGCCCGCAGCGATCGGAAGGGGTTGCCCCGCATCCGGACCGGATGCGGGAAGGGTGATGGATTTCAGTCCACGACACCCGACCGCACCCGCAAGCGGGTACCGGTGGTGGTAATCGTGGTGGTGAACATGGCATGCATGGATTCAGTGATAGCGGGCGGAATGAATGCTGTCAAATGACTTTTCGAATGGAATCGATGTCGCATCAGTCGCGCAGTTCCGGGACCTGGCAGGGCAGCGGGAAATGGTCGATCACCGCGGCAGTCGCGGCACGGGTGGAGATCCCCGCACCCGGATGGGCGAGGTCGGCGGTGAGGTGGCCGGCAGCAAGCGCGGCGGAGACCGCGCGTTCGACGCACTGCGCTTCCGCTTCCAGTCCCAGCGAGTGGCGCAGCAGCATCGCTGCACTCAAGATCGCCGCATAGGGATTGGCGATGCCGCGTCCGGCGATGTCGGGCGCGGAGCCGTGGATCGGTTCGTACAAACCGACGCGACCCTCGCCCAGCGATGCAGACGGCAACAGTCCCATCGATCCCGCCAGCATCGAGGCTTCATCGGTGAGGATGTCGCCGAACATGTTCTCGGTGACGATGACGTCGTATTCGCGTGGACGCGCCAGTAGGTGCATCGCCATCGAATCGACCAGCTGGTGTTCGAGGGTGATCTCGGGGAATTCGTCGCGAGCGACGCGGATCGCGACCTCGCGCCACAAGCGCGAGGTTTCCAGCACATTGGCCTTGTCGACCGAGGTGACGCGCTGGCTGCGCTGCATGGCAAGGCGGCAGGCGCGGCGGATCACCCGTTCGATCTCCGCGGCGCTGTAAGTGCAGAGATCGCTGGCGGAGTTTTCACTGCGTTGCTTGTCGCCGAAATAGATGCCGCCGGTGAGTTCGCGCACCACCATCAGGTCGACGCCCTGCAGCAGGTGCGGTTTGATCGGTGATGCGGAAAATGCAACCGGATGCGGTTTCACCGGACGCAGGTTGGCATAGAGGCCGAGCGCCTTGCGGATCGCGAGTAGACCCTGTTCCGGGCGCACTTTCGCCTTCGTGTCCGACCATTTCGGTCCACCGACCGCGCCGAGCAATACCGCATCGGCTTTCTTCGCCGCGGCGAGCGTGTCCGCTGGCAAGGGTTCGCCGGTGGCGTCGATCGCGGCGCCGCCGATCAGTTTTTCGGTGAAGAGGAATTCATGGCCATGGCGGGCGCCGACATCGCGCAGTACCGCGACTGCGGCGGCGGTGACTTCGGGGCCGATGCCGTCACCGGGCAGGACGAGGATGTCAGCTTGCATGAGCGGTCTCCATGAGCGCGTGTTGTCGGACGCTTTCGTAGCGTTCGATGGCGGGGAGTTGTTTCAGCAGATAACCGAGCTGGTCGACGCCTTCGAGCAAACAGGTTTGCGCGAACGCATCCAGCGGAAACCGGAAGCTGCGACCGTCGGGGAGGGTGACGCTGCGCGCCGCGACATCGATCGCGAGTTCGATGCCGGGATTGGCGAGCAATTCATCGACCACGGCGTCATCGAGCACGATCGGCAGCAAGCCGTTCTTCAGTGCATTGCTGCGGAAGATGTCGGCGATCTCGCTGCTGATCACCGCGCGCAGGCCGAGATCGGTCAGCGCCCACGGCGCGTGTTCGCGCGAGGAACCACAGCCGAAATTGCGGCCGGCGACGAGGATGCGCGCGCTGGCATTGGCGAACTGGTTGAACGGGAACGCCGGATCCGGCGAACCGTCCGGCAGATTGCGCCAGTCGCTGAAGGCGTGCCTGCCCAGGCCCTTGCGCTCGGTGGTGGTGAGGAAGCGCGCGGGGATGATCTGGTCGGTGTCGATGTTGCGCTGGGGCAGCACCACCGTGCGCGAAACGAGCGTGGTGAACGCGGCCATCATGCGGCCTCCGAATTGAGGAACATGCGGGGATCGGTGATTTCGCCGGCGATGGCGCAGGCGGCCGCGGTGGCCGGCGACGCCAGCACGGTGCGTGCGCCCTTGCCCTGGCGGCCCTCGAAATTGCGGTTGCTGGTGGAGACGGCGAGTTGCCCCGGCCCGACGAGATCGCCGTTCATCGCGATGCACATCGAGCAGCCCGGTTCGCGCCATTCGCCACCGGCGGCGCGGACGATCGTGTCGATGCCTTCGGCCTCGGCCTCGCGTTTCACCTGGCCGGAACCGGGAACGACCAGCATGCGCACGCGCGGATGTACCTGGCGACCGCGCAATACCTCCGCGGCAGCACGCAGATCGCTCAGGCGCGAGTTGGTGCAGCTGCCGATGAAGACCACGTCCACTGGTCGGCCGGTGACCGCCGCGCCGGCATCCCAACCCATGTAGCGCCGCGCCTTGTCGACGTCACTGTCTTCACCGGCGGGCACACGGGCATTGAGCGCGACGACCTGACCGGGATGGGTGCCCCAGGTGATGGTCGGGTGGATGCCGCCGGCATCGATGCGCACCTCGCGATCGAACACCGCGTCGTCGTCACTGCGGAATTCGCGCCACCGCGCGACGGCGGCATCGAAGTCCGCGCCTCGCGGTACGCGTGACGTGTTGCGCAGATAGTCGAAGGTGGTGTCGTCGGGCGCGATCAGGCCGGCACGGGCGCCGGCTTCGATCGACATGTTGCAGACGGTCATGCGTTCGTCCATCGACAACGCGCGGATTGTCGACCCGCGATATTCGATGACGTGGCCGGTGCCGCCGTTGACGCCGATCACGCCGATCACGTGGAGGATCAGGTCCTTCGCCGTGACGCCGGGCGCGAGTTCGCCGTCGACGGTGATCGCCAGCGTCTTCGGCTTGCGTTGCAGCAGGCTCTGCGTCGCCATCACGTGGCCGACTTCGCTGGTGCCGATGCCGAAGGCCAGCGCTCCAAACGCACCATGCGTTGCGGTGTGGCTGTCGCCGCAGACGATGGTCATGCCCGGTTGCGTCAGGCCCAGCTCGGGACCGATGACGTGGACGATCCCGCGATGCTCGCTGCCGTAATCGAACAGCTCGACGCCGAATTTCCGGCAGTTGTCGCGCAGCGTGTCCACCTGCGCACGTGCGGCGTCGTTGACGTAGGGCTGCTTGCCGTCGGCATCGGCGGGCAGGGTCGGCGTCGAATGGTCGAGCGTCGCCTTGGTGCGTTCGGGGCGATGCAGCTTCAGGCCGCGGGCGTCGAGTTCGGCGAAGGCCTGTGGCGAAGTGACCTCGTGGATCAGGTGGAGATCGATGTAGAGCACGGCAGGCGCGCTTTCGTTTTCGGGCACGGCCAGGTGCGCGTCCCACAATTTGTCGAGCAGTGTCCGGGGCATGGAAGTATTCATCGGAGGGAAGGAATGAGGATCGGGCGTCACGCGCTCGCGGCGACGCGCGGTTCGGCGCGGGTGCCGCGCAACACGCGGTTGGCGATGTCGAGCCAGGCGATCGCGCTCGCTTCCAGAACGTCGCGACTGGTGCCCTGGCCGGTCATGGTCTCGCCGTCGATGCGTGCGCCCAGATTGGCTTCGCCGCGCGCGTTGGCACCGACGCCCATGCTGTGCACTTCGTAGCTGTCAAGCACGAAGTCGACGCCGGTGGCCTGGGCCAGCGCCGCGAACATCGCCGCGACCGGACCTTCGCCTTCGGCGCTGTGGATGACATGGCGACCGTCGGGATCGGACAGGTCGACATGGGCGCGGGTGCGCTTTCCGTAGTCGGTCAGGCTCAACGCCGATACGCGCCAGCCCGGCCCGAACTGCTCGCCTTCGACCAGCCGCTGCAGGTCGCGGTCGCTGATCGCATGCTGGGTCTGCGTGAGTGCCTTTGCTTCGGCGATCAACTGGTCGAGTCGTGCGTCTTCCAGCACGTAACCGAGCTTGCGCAGACGATCGGCGACGGCGGCGCGGCCGCTGTGGCGACCGAGCACCAGTTGCGAATCCTCCCAGCCGACGTCCTGCGGGCGCATGATTTCGTAGGTGTCGCGATTCTTCAGCATGCCGTGCTGGTGGATGCCGGATTCGTGGGCGAAGGCGTTGACGCCGACGATCGCCTTGTTGCGCTGGACCTGGATGCCGGTGATGCGCGACAGCAGGCGCGAAGTCGCGAGCAGGCGCGTGGTGTCGATGCGGGTGGTGGTGTCGTACCAGCCGCCGCGCACCTTCAGCGCCATCACCAGCTCTTCCAGCGCGGCGTTGCCGGCGCGTTCGCCGATGCCGTTGATCGCGCACTCGATCTGGCGCGCGCCGCCTTCGACCGCGGCCAGCGAATTGGCGACGGCGAGGCCGAGGTCGTTGTGGCAGTGGGTGCTGAACACCACATCTTCCGCGCCTTTCACATTCGCGCGCAGGTATTCGAACAGCGCGCGGATTTCGCCGGGCGTGCCGTAGCCGACGGTGTCGGGCACGTTGAGCGTGCGCGCACCGGCTTCCACCGCGGCGTTGAAGACTTCGATCAGGAATTCGCGCTCGGTGCGCGAGGCGTCCTCGGCCGAGAATTCGACGTCGTCGACGTGCTTGCGCGCCAGCGACACGCCCATGATCGCGTGCTCGATCACCTGCGCGCGGCTCATGCCGAGCTTGTGCTGGCGATGCAACGGACTGGTGGAGATGAAAACGTGGATGCGCGGCGCGGCGGCCTGTCGCAGGGCGCTGGCGCAGGCTTCGATGTCTGCGGGATGGCAACGCGCGAGCGCGGCGATCGTGCTGCCGCGCACTTCGCGGGCGATGGTGCGCACGGCGCTGAAATCGGCGGGCGAGCTGTTGGGGAAACCGGCTTCGATGATGTCGACGCCGAGGTCGGCCAGGGTGTGCGCGAACAGGATCTTCTGTTCGGCGTTCATGGTGAAGCCGGGCGATTGCTCGCCGTCGCGCAGGGTGGTGTCGAAAATTCGGATGGGTTCCGGGGCAGTGCGTATTACATCGCTGGGGGAAGAATCGTTCACGTCAGGCGATCTCGGTGGGCGTGGATGCAAAGGCGGGTGTGGCGGTCCGGGCTGTCGCGGAGGTGGTTGTCGTCGCGACAGCCGGTCTAAGTCGCGTGCGCCGGGTCGCGGCGACCGTCAGTTCGTCGAGCATTCGCACAGGCGTCGCTGGCAATGGCTCCTGCACGCGCCGGCGCGGCTTGCGCGGTGCGCGTGGACGCACGTTGCACAGCAGCTGTGCCAGCACGCCGGCATCGACATTGCCGCCGGACACCACCGCGCATTTGCGCTTGCCGGCGATGCGACGGCCTGCCGCCAATGCCAGCGCGCCGGCACCTTCGGCGATCACGTGTTCTTCCAGCGCCAGCCGCACCATCGTTTCGCGCAGTTCGGCTTCGCGCACGATCACCACGTCGTCCAGCAGTTCGTGCAGGATCCGTTGTGTCAGCGCGCCGGGTACTTTCACCCGTACGCCATCGGCCAGTGTCGTCGCCGGTTCGCGGACTTCGCTGTCGCCGCGCAACGCGCGTGCCATCGAATCGACGTGCTCGACCTGTGCGCCGATCACGCGCACGCCTTGCGACTTCAAAGCCAGCACCACGCCGGACGCCAGCCCGCCGCCACCGATCGGCACCAGCACCACGTCCGGCATCAGCGATGCGATTTCCAGTCCGACCGTGCCCTGGCCGGCGATCACGTCGGGGTCGTCGAAGGCCGACAGCAGGCGGTAATCGTGCTGCGCGGCGAGTTCCGCGGCGAACGCTTTCGCTTCGTCGTAGCTGTCGCCATGCAGGCGCACGGTGGCGCCCCAGTGCGCGACGCCGGCGATCTTGGTCTGCGGCGCGCATTGGGGCATCACCGTGATCACCTGCACGCCGAGCCGGTAGGCCGCCCACGCCAGTCCTTGTGCGTGATTGCCGGCCGAAGCCGCGATGATGGCGCGGCGGTCACCGCGTTCGCGCATTGCCAGCAGGGCGTTCATCGCGCCGCGCACCTTGTACGAGCCGGTGCGTTGCAGGCTCTCCAGTTTCAGCCAGCAGCCGAAGCGTTCGGCGTAATGCAGCGGCGTGGGATCGAGATAGCGACGCAACCGCGCCTGCGCCGCCAGCACGTCGGCGGCGGTCACGGGCAATGCGCTGGATACGTCGCTGTCCATTGCTCAGGTGCGCGCCAGCCGGGTGTTCAGCGACATGGCGACACCTCCACGGCGAGGCAGTCGTACAGCTTCGCAAGTTGCTGTTGCAGCGATTCCGGCGCGCGTTCGCCTTCCACGGTCATCCGCAGATGCCAGCGGTCGCCGTCGGACTGGGTTTCGCCGTCGACGCTCACCGGCGAAAAGCCGCGGCGTTCGGTGGTGCCGAGCACGCGCGCCAGCGCACCCTCGGCCTGGCGCAGGGTGAGATCAAGCTGATAGCGCACGGGATTTCTCCGGATGGGAATGTGGTGTCGAAATCGCATCGAGTTGCGGATCAAGCATCTCGGCGTTGTTGCGGTTGGGCGGCACCAGCGGCCAGACATTGGTCGCGGTGTCGATGGCGACGTGGAGCAGCGCCGGACCTTTCGCATCGAGCAATGCCCGCACGGCGCCGTCCATGTCGGTCGCGCGTTCGACGTGCAGCGCCTCGATCCCGAACGCTTGCGCGAGCGCGACGAAATCCGGGTTGTCGGACAGGTCGATCTCGGAATAGCGCTGGTCGAAGAACAGTTCCTGCCACTGGCGCACCATGCCCAGCGCCTGGTTGTCGAGCAGGACGATCTTCACCGGCAGGCCGTAACGGCGCAGCGTCGCCAGCTCCTGGACGTTCATCAGGAACGAACCATCGCCGCTGACGCAGACCACGCGCGCATCCGGGTCCTGCATTTGCGCGCCGATCGCCGCGGGCAGGCCGAAGCCCATCGCGCCCAGCGCGCCGCTGGTGAGGTGCTTGCGCGGATCGTCGAGCTGCCAGTGTTGCGCCACCCACATCTGGTGCTGGCCGACGTCGCAGGACACGATTGCATCGGGCGCGAGTTCCGACAGCCGCTTCAACATTGCCGGCGCGAACACGCCGTCACCCGGGGCGTCGTAGCGCGCGGCGTGCAGGCGCGCGCGTTCCTGGCAATGCGCGCGCCAGCTGCGGCGAGCGGCGCCGTGGCGGCCATGCAACTGCGCAGCGCATGGCAGCGTCAGTTTGGTCAGGGTGGTGACGATGTCGCCGCACACGGCGGCATCGGCGTGGCGCAGCTTGCCGAGCTCGCAGGCATCGATGTCCATGTGGACGACACGCGCGTTCGGCGCGAATTCGGCGAGCTTGCCGGTGGCGCGATCGTCGAAGCGCGCGCCAACCACGATCAGTACGTCGCATTCCTGCACGGCCAGGTTGGCGGCGCGGCTGCCGTGCATGCCCAGCATGCCGAGGTTGAGTGGATGCGGCGTCGGCAACGCGCCCAGTCCCTTCAGCGTCAGCACCGTCGGGATCTGCGTGGCGTCGACGAATGTGCGGAACGCTGGCAACGCACCGCCCAGTGCGATGCCGCCACCGCCGTAGATCACCGGACGGTCAGCCTGCGAGATCAGCGCCAGGGCTTCGTGCAGTGAGGCATCCATCGGCGTTTCCGTGGCATCCACCGTGAAGGGCGCGTGCTTCGGCAGGTGCGCGGCATCGGCGAGTTGCACGTCTTTCGGGAAATCGACCAGCACCGGGCCAGGGCGACCCGAGCGCGCGATCCGGAATGCTTCGCCGACGATCCGCGGCAGATCGTTGACGCGGCGCACGATGAAGCTGTGCTTCACCATCGGCAGCGTCATCCCGAACACGTCGAGTTCCTGGAAGGCGTCCGTGCCCATCAACGCCGTCGGCACCTGACCGGTGATCACCACCATCGGCACCGAATCCAGCATCGCGTCGGCAATCCCCGTCACCAGGTTCGACGCGCCGGGACCCGAGGTCGCGACGCAGACACCGACGCGTCCGCTGGCGCGGGCATAGCCATTCGCGGCAAACGCCGCACCCTGCTCGTGGCGTACCAGGACATGCTTCAGTTCCGGTGCGCCGTGGAGGGCGTCGTAGAAAGGCATGATCGCGCCGCCGGGATACCCGAACAGCGTGTCGACGCCTTCCTCGACAAGAGCTTGTGCCAGCCAGCGGGCGCCGTTCATCACGCGGCCTCGCTCTGCGGTGCTGTTTGCGGCGCCGGCTTGGCCGGTTGCGGCTGCGACGACGCCAGCCACTTCATGTTGGCGCGCAGTTTCTTGCCGACCGCTTCGATCGGATGGTCGAGGTCGGCCTGCTTCATCGCCTTGTAATTGGCGTTGCCGGCCGCGTATTCGGCGATCCACTGGCGCGCGAAGGTGCCATCCTGGATTTCGGTGAGTACCTTCTTCATCTGCGCGCGGGTGTTGTCGTCGACGACGTAGTTGCCGCGCGTCAGCGCGCCATACTGCGCGGTCTCGCTGATGAACTCGTGCATGCGGGTGATGCCGCCTTCGTAGAACAGGTCGACGATCAGCTTCAACTCGTGCAGGCATTCGTAATAGGCGACTTCCGGCTGGTAACCGGCTTCGACCAGGGTTTCCCAGCCGGCCTGGACCAGCTTGGTCGCGCCGCCGCAGAGCACCGCCTGCTCGCCGAAGAGATCGGTTTCGGTTTCTTCCTTGAACGTCGTCTTGATCGCGTTCTGGCGCGCGCCGCCGATGCCGGCGCAATAGGTGAGCGCGAGCTGCTCGGCATTCCCACTCCTGTCCTGGTGCACGGCATAGACCGACGGCACGCCGCGACCGATCTCGTATTCGCGACGCACCAGCGCGCCCGGACCCTTGGGCGCAACGAGCACGACGTCGAGGTCCTCGCGCGGCGTGATCTGGCCGTAATGCACGTTGAAGCCGTGCGCGAACAGCAGGCAGGCGCCCTTGGTGATGTTCGGTTCGATCACTTCGCCATAGAGCTGCGGCTGCACCATGTCGGGCGTGAGCACGGCGACGAGTTCGGCGTCCTTCACGGCTTCCGCAGGCGTTTTCACCGTGAAGCCGTCGGCTTTCGCCTTCATTTCGGACGGGCCGCCGGGACGAAGGCCGACGGTGACGTCGAAGCCGGAGTCGCGAAGGTTGAGCGCATGCGCGCGGCCCTGGCTGCCGTAGCCGACGATGGCGATGCGGGGTTTTTTGCTGGTCATGGCGATGTTCCGTTGGCGGGTGAGATGGTTTCGTTTGAAATTTCGGGGCCAGAAATGAAAAACCCCGCACCTTGCGGTGCGGGGTTTTCGAATCTGGCGACATTTGTTGCTTACACGCCGGATCGTCCCGCACCTGTGGGCGAGGTAATAAGGACGAGTACGAGGACGGTCGCCTGGGTGGCGGTCGGGGTGTTGCTGGAAAGTGGCATGTGGCAACGCAGCATGGGTAGGAGAGAAACACGTGGCGAATGTGCTTGTCAACAGTTTGCGTTATGCCGATTTCTTATCAGGCATCGTTGCAACTGAAACCATGAAAACACCGCAGAATCAGGCTTTCCTGTCGTTTTTTGCGAATTCCAGCAGGTTGCATCGATGCCCGACTATCGTTCCCGCACTTCCACCCACGGTCGCAACATGGCCGGCGCACGCGCGTTGTGGCGCGCCACCGGATTGCAGGATGGCGATTTCGGCAAGCCGATCATCGCGGTCGCGAATTCATTCACGCAGTTCGTGCCGGGACACGTGCACCTGAAGGATCTCGGTCAACTCGTCGCGCGCGAAATCGAACGTGTCGGCGGTGTCGCCCGCGAATTCGACACGATCGCCGTCGACGACGGCATCGCCATGGGCCACGACGGCATGCTCTATTCGTTGCCGTCGCGCGAGGTCATCGCCGACTCGGTGGAATACATGGTCAATGCGCACTGCGCCGACGCGCTGGTGTGCATTTCCAATTGCGACAAGATCACGCCCGGCATGCTGATGGCGGCGCTGCGCCTGAACATCCCCACCGTGTTCGTTTCCGGCGGACCGATGGAAGCGGGCAAGACGCGGCTCTCGAAAGGCGACGGCGCCGACCACAAGCTCGACTTGATCGATGCGATGGTGATGGCCGCCGATCCCGATGCGTCCGACGAACAGGTCGCCGCGGTCGAGCGCAGCGCCTGCCCGACCTGCGGATCGTGCAGCGGCATGTTCACCGCCAACTCGATGAACTGTTTGATGGAAGCATTGGGGCTCGCATTGCCCGGCAATGGCACCGTCGTCGCCACCCATGCCGATCGCGAACAATTGTTCCTGCGGGCGGGGCGCACCGCGGTCGAGCTGTGTCATCGCTGGTACGGCGCGGAGGATCCCGGTGCATTGCCGCGCGGCATCGCCACCTTCGAGGCTTTCGAGAACGCGATGACGCTGGATATCGCGATGGGCGGATCGACCAATACCATTCTTCATCTGCTGGCGGCAGCGCAGGAAGGCGAAGTCGACTTCACGTTGCGCG
>JAEKKW010000127.1 GCA_019510195.1 Lysobacterales bacterium
GGTTGGAAAGAAGCGGTTCGCGAAGCTGAAAGAGGAACTCAAGGCGCGACTGGGCGATGGCAAGAAGGGCGGCGCCCGATGAGTATTTACGGCATCGCGTGGGTATTCGAGCAGGACATTCGCCCGTCATCGAATTGCTGGTGAAGGTCGGCGACAGCGTCGCCAAGGATGCGGGGCTGGTCACGCTGGAGTCCGACAAGGCGACGATGGAAGTGCCGGCGGAGTTCGCAGGCATCGTCAAGGAATTGCGCGTCAAGCTCGGCGACACCGTGTCGCAGGGCGCCGTCGTCGCGGTGATCGAAGCGCAGGGCGCGGGCGAACCGCCGCGCGCGGAACCGGCCGCCAAGGCGGAAGTCGCCAGCGCGGAAACCGGCGCCAGGGTGCAGCCGGTCGACGTGTCGGCGACCCCGGACAAGCTGGCGCAGGAATCGATTGCCAGCAGCGAGATTGCGGCGCCACGGCCACCGCAGCCTCCGCATGCATCGGGTGCCGGCCTGCCGCCGGTGCGTTTCGATGCCGACGCCGTGATGCCGGACAAGGTGCCGTACGCCAGCCCGGTGGTGCGCCTGTATGCGCGCGAACTCGGCGTCGACCTGATGCAGGTCAAGGGCAGCGGCGACAAGGGCCGCATCGTCCGCGAGGACGTGCAGGCGTTCGTGAAGTCGGCATTGGCCGGTGGTGGTGCGACGCAGGCCGCGGCCGGTGGTGGCAACGGGCTCAACCTGCTGCCGTGGCCCAAGGTCGACTTCAGCAAGTTCGGCGAGATCGAAAGCAAGCCGCTGTCGCGCATCCAGAAGATTTCCGGCGCCAACCTCGCCCGCAACTGGGCGATGATCCCGCACGTCACCCAGTTCGACCGTGCCGACATCAGTTCGCTCGAGGGGCTGCGCGTCGCCCTCAACACCGAGAACGCCAAGGCGATCGCCGCGGGCAAGGCCGGCAAGGTCACCATGCTCGCCTTCCTGATCAAGGCCTGCGTGTCCGCGCTGAAGAAATACCCGACCTTCAACGCCTCGCTCGACGGCGACAACCTGGTGCTGAAGAAGTATTTCCACATCGGTTTCGCCGCCGACACGCCGAACGGCCTCGTCGTCCCGGTGCTGCGCGATGCCGACCGGAAGGGCGTGATGCAGATCGCGCAGGAGATGGGCGAACTCGCCGCGCTCGCGCGCGACGGCAAGCTCAAGCCCGACCAGATGCAGGGTGGTTGCTTCACCATCAGCTCGCTCGGCGGCATCGGCGGCACCGCGTTCACCCCGATCATCAACGCGCCGGAAGTGGCGATCCTCGGCGTCTCCAAGTCGGAGATCCAGCCGGTGTGGGACGGCAAGGCCTTCCAGCCCACGATGATGTTGCCGCTGTCGCTCAGTTACGACCATCGCGTGATCGATGGCGCGCTGGCCGCGCGCTTCACCTCGTATCTGGCGCAGGTGCTGGCCGACATGCGTCGCGCGATGCTGTGATCGCCTGACGACCATGCCCGAGGCCCCGCCGCTGCGCGACCGACTGCACGACACCGGTGATCGCGTGCGCGAGGCCGCGGGCGATGCGGCATCACGCAGCTGGGCCGACCTGCAACCGGTCTTCGATTACCGCATCGTCCACGCCGGCGGCTTCGACATCACCGTCGGTGGCCTGGTCGGCGCACTGCTGGCGCTGCTGATCGGCCTCACCCTGTCGCGCTACCTGCAGCGCTGGCTCAAGCGCTTCGGCGAACAGCAGCACGGCGTCAGCGAGCGTGCCACCATCTACACGTTGTCGCGCGTCCTCCATTACATCGTGCTGATCACGGCGTTCCTGGTCGCGCTCAACATGCTCGGCATCTCGCTGGGCAAGTTCACCGTGTTTGCCGGCGCGCTGGCGGTCGGCCTCGGTTTCGGCCTGCAGGCGATCTTCAGCAATTTCATCTCCGGCCTGATCCTGCTGTTCGATCGTTCGCTCAAGGTCGGTGACTTCGTCGAACTCGACAAGGACGTGCGCGGTACCGTGCGCGCGGTGAACATCCGCGCCACCCGAGTCACCACCAACGACAACATCGACGTGCTGGTGCCCAACTCGGAATTCATCAACGCACGCGTGGTCAACTGGACGCATGGCTCGGTGAATCGCCGCATCCGCGTGCCGTTCGCGGTGAGCTACGGTGTCGACAAGGAACTGGTGAAGAAGGCTGCGCTGGAAGCCGCCGCCAACGTGCCGTTCACGCTGGCGACGGAAGGCGCGCAAGCCCCGCAGGTGTGGCTGGTCGATTTCGGCGAAAGCGCGTTCCAGTTCATGCTCACGGTGTGGCTGACCGAAGATGCCGCGCGTCGCAACATCGCGATCCGCGCCGCTTACCTGTGGGAGCTCGACACCGCGCTGAAGAAGTACGCGATCGAGCGCCCATACCCGCAGCGCGATCTCCATGTACGCAGCCTGTTCGGCCTCGAAAACAGCGACGCGATCCGCGCGTTGCATGGCGAGGCGGTCGAAGCGACGCCGGCGGTGTTGCCGCGCGACGATCTCGCGCCGGTCGAGCGCGAAGTGTTGGCGCGCAACGATGCCCAGGCCGACGCGGAGCGCGGCATCCGCGAGGATCGCGCCCGCGCCGACCGCGAAGCCACACGCAACACACCCGATCCAAAACTTCCCAGGGAGAGTCAAGACAATGGCCGAGATTGAAGTGAAGGTGCCGGATATCGGCGGCCACGACGGCGTGCCGGTCATCGAATTGCTGGTCAAGCCCGGCGACACCGTGGCGAAGGACCAGGGGTTGGTCACGCTCGAATCCGACAAGGCGACGATGGAGGTGCCTTCGAGCGCCGCCGGCGTGGTCAAGGCGCTGAAGGTGAAATTGAACGACGCCGTATCGACTGGCGATGTCATCGCGATCATCGAATCCGATGCCGCGGCGTCGGCACCGGCGCCGAATCCCGCGCCTGCCGTCGC
>JAEKKW010000080.1 GCA_019510195.1 Lysobacterales bacterium
CGGCCAGGCGACCCGCGATCTCGCCTGGCGTTTCGATCATGTGCATGCCAGCGATCCGAGCGCGGCGCAGATCGCGCAGGCGCCGAAGCTGGCCAACGTCGATTTCGTGGTCGAGCCCGGCGAGCGCTGTGGCCTGCCCGATGCCAGCGTCGATGCCGCTTGCGTGGCGCAGGCGCTGCACTGGTTCGATCGCCCCGCCTATTTCGCCGAAGTCGCGCGTGTGCTCAAGCCCGGTGGCGTATTGGTGGCCTGGGGCTACCAGGACATCATCGTGCCGCTGGCGCTGCGTGCCGTGAACGATGCATTCCAGTCGATGATTCTTCCCTATTGGCCACCGGAACGCCTCGACATCATCGATGCATATGCCGGTTATGCCTGGCCATTCCCCGCGCTTGAGGTTCCGGAATTCGGTTTAAGCGCGGACTGGTCGCTGGCACGCTTGCTCGGCTATTTCTCCAGCTATTCGGCGAGCAAGCGTCATCGCGAGGCGACCGGCATCGATGCGGTCGCGGAGTTTCGCCAGCAGTTCGAATCTGCATGGGGCGATGCGCCGACGCAGCATCTGAGCTGGCCATTGTTCGTGCACGCTTTCAGGAAACCCGGCTTTAAGGAAGTTCGTTGATGTTCACAGGTTTGATCCAGGGTGTCGGGCGCTTGCGCGGCAGCGAGCCGCAGGATGGCGGATTGCGCATGCAGATCGAGGTCGGCACGCTGCCGTTCACCGACGTCGAATTGGGCGAAAGCATCGCAGTCAATGGCGTTTGCCTGACCGTGGTGGAATTCGATGCCGCCTCGTTCGCGGTCGATGTCTCCAGCGAAACCCTGCGCCTGACCACGCTCGGCAACTTGAAGACGAATGCCGTGCTGAATCTCGAGCGTGCGATGCGCCCGAGCGATCGTTTCGGTGGCCATGTCGTCAGCGGCCATGTCGACGGCATGGGCCAGGTGTTGCAGGCCGGCGCCGCCGATGGCGAGCAGGTCTGGCGTTTCGCCGCGTCGCGCGAATTGCAGCGCTACATCGCGAAAAAGGGATCGATCTGCGTCGATGGCGTCAGCCTGACCGTCAACGAAGTCGACGATGAAGGATTCGCGGTGATGCTGATTCCGCACACCATCAGTCATACCGCGTTTTCCGCGACGAACGTGGGCGATGCGGTGAACCTCGAAGTCGACCTGATCGCGCGCTACGTCGAACGCATGCTGGGAGCACAACGATGAGTTTCGCCACCATCCCCGAAATCCTCGAGGAACTGCGCCAGGGCCGCATGGTCGTGATCGTCGACGACGAGGATCGCGAGAACGAAGGCGACCTGATCATGGCGGCGGAGCTGGTCAAGCCCTCCGACATCAACTTCATGGTCACCCACGCACGCGGACTCGTCTGCCTGTCGCTGCTGCGCGAACGCTGCCAGCAGCTCGGCCTGCCGCCGATGGTGCGCGACAACACTTCGCCGCACCACACCAACTTCACCGTCAGCATCGAAGCCGCCGAAGGCGTCACCACCGGCATCAGCGCCTATGACCGCGCCCACACCGTGCGCACCGCAGTGCGTCCCGACGCGCAGCCCGGCGATCTCTCGCAGCCGGGCCACATCTTCCCGTTGATGGCGCAGCCGGGCGGCGTGCTGAGTCGCGCCGGCCACACCGAAGCGGCCAGCGATCTGGCGATGCTCGCCGGTCTGGAACCGGCCGGCGTGCTGGTGGAGATCCTCAACGCCGACGGCAGCATGGCGCGCCGCCCCGAACTGGAAGTGTTCGCGCGCGAGCATGGCCTGAAGATGGGTTCGATCGAAGCGCTGATCCGCCATCGCCTCGCCACCGAACACACCATCGACGCGGTCGACGAACGCACGATCACGACGGCGCACGGCGAATTCGTCCTCCACACCTTCCGCGATCGCCTCAGCCACCAGCTGCATTTCGCCCTGCAACTCGGCAAGGCCGATCCGCAGGTCGCGACGCTGGCGCGCGTGCAGGTCGCCAATCCGCTGGTTGATGCCTTGCACTGGCATCGCGACGATCTCGGCCTGCCCACCGGCGAAGTACTGGCGATGATCGCCGCCGCCGGTTCCGGGGTGCTGGTCCTGTTGTCGGAACCGCAGTCGCCGGACACCCTGCTCGAGCGCATCCGCGAACCTGCGACCGGTGCCGCCAAGGCGCCGGCGGTGCAGCAATGGCGGCAAACCGGTGCCGGTTCGCAGATCCTCGCCAGCCTCGGTTATGGCCACTTGCGGGTGATCGGCACCCCGCGCAAGCAGGTCGGCCTGTCCGGTTTCGGCCTGGAAGTGGTCGAGCACGTGGCCGGCCCGCGCTAAACTGGGCGTCTTTCCCGCATCCCGGATCTCCATGCCCAGTTTTGAAGGCGATCTCCGCGCCGCCGATGGCGCCCGCTTCGCCATCGTTGCCAGCCGCTGGAACTCGCGCATCACCGAGGCATTGATCGAGGGCGCGCGCTCCGGTTTCAAGGCCAATGGCGTCGACGATGCGCAGATCGATCTCGTGCGCGTGCCTGGCGCCTGGGAATTGCCGCTCACCTGCGCCGCGCTGGCCAAGGCTGGCCGCCATGCCGGCATCGTCGCGCTTGGTTGCGTGGTGCGGGGTGATACGCGCCATTACGAACACGTCGCCGACGGTTGCTCGCAGGGGCTGATGCAGGTCGCGCTGGAACATGGCGTGCCGGTGGCCAACGGCGTGCTGGCGGTGGAGCAATATGAGGATGCCGAAGCGCGCGCCGGTGGCGCGCACGGCAATAAGGGCGAGGAGACCGCATTCGTGGTGCTGGAAATGTCCAACCTGCTGGAGCGTTTGAAGTGACCGGTACGAGCGGTCATGGCCACCGTCGCCACGACGGCATCGATCCGGTGTTGCGCACGCGTGCCCGTCGCCGCGCCATGCAGGCGATCTATGCGTGGCAGATGTCGGGTGGCGAAGCGCGCCAGGTGATCGCGCAATTCGCCCACGAACAGGCGCGAGAACAGGCCGACCTCGTTTACTTCGAGGACATCGTGAAGGGCGTGCTGGCGCATCGCCACGACAACGACGAAGCCCTGCGCACGCTGCTCGATCGCGAAGTCGAGGAAGTGGATCCGGTCGAACGCGCGGTGTTGCGCATCGCCACCTACGAACTGCGCCAGCGCATCGACGTGCCGTATCGCGTGGTGATCAACGAGGCGATCGAAACCGCCAAGCGCTTCGGCGCCGAACACGGCCACACCTATATCAACGGCGTGCTCGATCGCGGATGACGGCGCGATCCTGCGTCCGCCGGCCGGCCATGATCTGGTGGTCGTCACCGATACGCTCAACAGCGGCGTGCATTTCCCGGAACAGACAGCCGCTTGCGATGTCGGCTGGAAGGCCCTGGCGGTCAATCTCTCCGATCTCGCGGCGATGGGTGCGACGCCTGCGTGGTGCACGTTGGCGCTGTCGTTGCCCCAGCCCGACGATGTCTGGCTGGATGCCTGCATCGATGGGTTTCTCGCGCTGGCCGCGCAACACGACATCGCATTGGTCGGCGGCGATACCACGCGCGGCCCATTGTCGCTGACGGTGACGGCATGCGGCTTCGTCGCGGCGGGAACCGCATTGCACCGCGACGCGGCGAAGGTCGGTGATGACATCTGGGTGAGCGGCACCCTTGGCGATGCAGCGCTCGCCTTGCGCGAGGCATTGCAGGGCAGGTCATGCAGTGATGAGTTGCGCTGGCGCCTCGATCGCCCGACGCCGCGTTGCGCGTTGGGGCAGTCGCTGGCCGGGATCGCGCATGCCTGCATCGATATCTCCGATGGCGTGCTGCAGGATCTCGGCCATGTCTGTGACGCCAGTGGCGTCGGTGCGGAAGTGCGGCTGGATGCACTGCCCGCCTCGGATGCGCTTGTTGCACATGTGGCGGACGCGGGGCGTTGGCGACTGCAATCCGCCGGCGATGACTACGAACTGTGCTTCACAGCCGATCCCATGAAGCGCGATGCGTTGGCCGTGTTGTCGGATTCGCTGGATGTGCGCCTGACGCGTATTGGTTCCATCGTTGGCGGCGGTGGCATGCGCGCATTCGATGCCGATGGCATCGAAGTTCACTTGCAGTCGTCGGGATACGAACACTTCGGATGACGCATCCGCCGCCGCCGCGCGCGTGAAGTGCTCACACCTCATCCGCGCGGAATGCCGAAGTGATCCAGCGCAGGGCGGGGGAGGCAGGATCGCCCTGCGCATCGACAACGTCGAATCGGCAGCTGCGATCGCGATGTTCGGGATGGCGTTGCAGCCACGCCTCGGCAGCGCGCACCAGTCGCCGGCGCTTCTTCCAGTCGATCGAATCGGCGCCGGTGCCGAACGATCCGGGCGCGCGGTAACGCACTTCGACGAAGACCAGCGTCTCGCCATCGCGCATCACCCGGTCGAGTTCACCGACGCGAAAGTTGGCGTTGCGTTCGATCAGCACCAGGCCGTGTGCACACAGCAAGACCTCTGCGGCAGTTTCGGCCAGCTGGCCGACGATTTGCCGGCGCGTGTGCTCAGCGTTCGGCAAGCGGAACCGGTTGGCCCTGGCGGAACACCGACCAGCCCGGCATGCGCACGATGTTGCCGTCGTGATCGATGTGCAGGTCGCCAGTCGCGCCGCGCACGCCGCCTTCGCGGCCACCATTGAGATGTTCCGGATAGGCGGTGATCAGCCATGCGTCGTAGCCGAACGCGAACAGTTTCGACGCCGCGCCGCGCGCGGTCGGCGACAACGCCGCCAGGCTGCTCGCCGAAGGGGCCAACGCGGTCTTGCGCACGTTCCAGGCTTCCGTCGGGAAAACGATGCCGTCGAGCGCACTGTCGTCGCCCTTGCCGATGCCGAGCTGGATCTGCGAGCTGGCGAAGCGGCGCGCGTTCGCCACCGGGGATGCCGCGAGTTTCGGCACGATCGCTTCGATCTGGTCACCCTTGAGCGCGAGGAACACGCCATCGGCACCGCCGAGCGCCTTTGCAGCCTTCTGCAACTCGTCGCCCAGGGCGTCGCCATGGGCGATGGCCGGCGCGGCCTTGCCGCCATGGGCGTTGAAATAGCCGATGAAAGCCGTCGCTGCACGCTTCTGGATGGCCTCGCCGCCGGCAATCACGATCGCCCTGTGGATGCCCGACGACAGCTGCGCCTGCGCGATCGCTTCCGCTTCGTCTTCCGGCGACAGCGCGAAACTCAGGCTGCCCGGTGGCGTCTTCGCGTCGGACTGGTTCAGTGCCAGCACCGGTACCTTGAGTCCGTCCTTGCCGAACAATTCCGACACGCCTTCGCGTCCGAGCGGCCCGACCACGTAATCGACGCCATCGGCGACAGCCTTGGCATACGCCGCGTTCGCGCCGATCGACGAATCGTAGAAGTGCACTTCCGGGCGGCGCCGGCGTTCGTTGTAGTAACCCGCCATGTAACCGTCACGCACTGGAGCGGCAGCAACCGCCAGGCCGCCGCTCAGCGGCAGCAATACACCGACCTTCAACGGCGGCCGGTAACCATCGGCATCGCCCGGCGGGCGGTGGCTGACATCGACATGGCCATACGCGACCGGCACCGACGCCGCCGCCGGTGCGACCGGCGCCTTGGTGGCGGTGGTCGCGCAGGCCGCGAGCGCGGCAACCAGCGACAGGATCACTCCAGACTTGGCGAAGGCGTTCCGCATGTCGATACCCGGGATAAGCATTTGCTTCGATTCTACCTGCCGCGCGCGTGAGGCGTTGCGACGCGGATAATGGCCGGATGAACACGCCCGCGCCCGGAACACTGCACGTCGTCGCCACGCCGATCGGCAACCTGGGCGATTTCAGTCCGCGCGCGGTGGAGACATTGAAGCGGGTCGCGGCGATCTGCGCCGAGGACACCCGGCGCACGCGTCCGCTGTTGCAGCAGTTCGGCATCGCCACGCCGCTGATCGCGCTGCACGACCACAACGAAGCCGAAGCCAGTGCCGGCCTGGTGCAACGGATGCTGGCGGGCGATTCGCTGGCGCTGGTCTCGGACGCCGGCACGCCGCTGGTCAGCGATCCCGGCTATCGCCTGGTGCAGGCAGCGCGCGAAGCGGGCATCCGCGTCAGCCCGGTGCCGGGCGCCGCCGCATTGATCGCCGCGTTGAGCGTGGCCGGATTGCCCAGCGACCGCTTCGTCTTCGAAGGATTCCTGCCGGCCAAGGCCTCGGCGCGGCGCGAGCGCCTGCAGGCGCTGGCGTCGGAACCGCGCACGCTCATCTTCTACGAATCCTCGCATCGCATCCTCGATTTCCTCGGCGATGCCCGCGAAGCCTTCGGTGGCGCGCGCAGGGCGGTGGTGGCGCGCGAACTCACCAAACTGTTCGAGACCGTCCTCGATGGCGATCTCGATGCCTTGCTGCAGCAGGTCGAATCCGATGCCAACCAGCAGAAAGGGGAATTCGTGGTGCTGGTGGAAGCTGCGGCGGACGATGTCGATGCGAAGACCGCCGAAGGCAGGCGCCTGTACGCCAAATTGTGCGAATACCTCAAACCGTCGCAGGCGGCCAAGCTCGCAGCCGAACTCAGCGGCGCGCCGCGCAAAGAGCTTTACGGCACGGATACCGACAATGCTTGAAAGCCGCGATTCCCTTCGCCCCCTAAGTTAGGGGGCGATTCGGGCCGCAGGCACGAATGGGGGTGTGGCAGCTTGGGCCTTGGGGCCCAAACGTTTGCGCAGCAAACTTTGGGGCGTATTCGCAGGCGAAGCCGTAGAATACGCAGGCGGAGTCGGCCAGGCAGTCGCGTCATCGGAAACGATGCCGAGGAAAGTCCGGGCTCCACAGGGCACGATGCCAGGTAACGCCTGGGCGGCGCGAGTCGACGGAAAGTGCAACAGAAAGATACCGCCAACGAATTCTTCGGGATTCGTCGGTAAGGGTGAAATGGTGCGGTAAGAGCGCACCGCGAGCCGGGCAACCGGCCGGCACGGCAAACCCCATCGGGAGCAAGACCAAATAGGGAACCATTGGCGCGGCCCGCGTCGGTTCCGGGTAGGTTGCTTGAGCCGTCCAGCGATGGGCGGCCCAGAGGAATGACTGTCCACGACAGAACCCGGCTTACAGGCCGGCTCCGCACCTTTTCCTTCACCCCTTCCATTTTCGCTGGAGACGGGGTATCGCCCGGAAATTGCTGCAAAGCAACATGAATGGGTTAGCGCGGTTTCCGCGTTGCTCGCCCCGGCAGGAGCGAATGTCCCAGGCTGAACAATCTCAAAATTTGAGACTAAACAACCGCTTGTGGATAAATCTTGAACAATTCTCTGAAAGTCATCGCAAGTCATTGACCTGCTTGACGAATTTCCTCCAAAACGATTGTTGACATCGTTGAAATCGACTCCTAAGGTGGGCTCTCGTGGGATCACCGGGAATTTGGTGGTTCTTAGTGGAATTCAGGGCGACCCGGAAACGGGCCGCAGCCCGAGGGCAGAGATGTTTCAAGGCGAGACCGCCATCACCGTGGACGACAAGGGCCGGGTAGCCATCCCCGCCGCCCATCGTGACGCCGTGTCGGCCTGCGGCAACCGCCTGGTCATCACCTACAACCCCTTCGAGTCCGGATCCCTCTTTCTGTATCCGCAGGACGTGTGGGAGAAAGTGCGCGACCAGGTCAACGCCTTGCCGGGATCGCTCAGCGCGCATCGTCGCCTGCAACGCAACCTGGTCGGTTCGGCCATGCCGGTCGAGCTCGATGCCAACGGCCGCATATCCATTCCCGCCAGCCATCGCAGTGCCGTCGGCATCGAGAAGAAGGCGGTGCTGTTGCTGGAGGACGGCTGCTGGTGATGGACAAGGATCCCGAAGCGATCGCGGAGGCCGCTCGACTGGCCGCCGGCGACGCGCGGGTGTCGCTCCGCCAGGGATCGTTCGCCGATCTGGCGCAATGGGACGCAACCGCCGCCGGTCTCGATGGCGTGCTGCTCGATCTCGGCGTGTCGTCGCCGCAGCTGGATGTCGCCGACCGCGGTTTCAGCTTCGGCAAGGATGGCCCGCTCGACATGCGCATGGACACCGACAGCGGCGAGAGCGCCGCGCAGTGGCTGGCGCGCGCCGACGAGCGCGAGATCGCCGACGTGCTGTGGACCTTCGGCGAAGAACGCCTGTCGCGCCGGATCGCGCGCGCGATCGTCGAACGCCGCGCGGTCGCGCCGATCACCCGCACCGCCGAACTCGCGGAGCTGGTTGCGCGCGTGGTGCCGCGCGGCAAGGACACCAGCCATCCGGCGACGCGCGCCTTCCAGGCGATCCGCATCCACGTCAACAGCGAACTGGCCGATGTCGAGGCCGGACTCGCCGCCGCGCACGATCGCCTCAAGCCGGGCGGACGCCTCGCGGTGATCAGCTTCCACTCGCTGGAAGACCGCATCGTCAAGCAATTCATCGCGCGCCACGCCAAGGCGCCGCCGGCCAACCGCCGCCTGCCGCAGGTCGAGACCTTCACCCCGACCTTGCGCGCGCTGGGATCCGCCATCCGTGCGGACGCGCAGGAACTCGCCGCCAACCCGCGCGCGCGCAGCGCCGTGTTGCGCGTGGCCGAGAAACTGGAGGCGCGGGCATGAGCGGCTGGGCGCTGTTCGCCGTGCTGCTGGTCGCCAACGTCATCACCGGCGTTGCGGTGGCCTACGACCGCTTCGAGCATCGCCAGTTGTTCTCCCGGCTCAACAAGCTGGAAAAGGCTCGCGACGAACTCGATCTGCAGTTCAGCCAGTTGCAGCTGGAGCAGGCGACCTGGGCCGAACCGACCCTGATCGACAAGGCCGCGCGCGAACACCTGCACATGGACAACCCGCGCCCGGAAGACACCGTGGTGGTGCGCGAATGAACCTGCGCGACGCCCTCCGTGGCCTGATCGATCGCGAGCGCCGCACGCGCATCGGGCGTTCGCGCTACGACATCCGCGGCCGCGTGCTGATGGTCTGCGGTGGCCTCGGCTTGTGCAGCGTGGCACTGATCGCGTTCGCGGTGGATCGCCAGCTGGTGCACACCGACTTCTACCAGAAGCAGGGCAACGTGCGCTTCCAGCGCGATGTCGAGATCCCGACCACGCGCGGCATGATCACCGATCGCAACGGCGAACCGCTGGCGGTATCAACGCCTGTGATGTCGCTGTGGGCGAATCCGCAGGAACTGGCCGGCGACGAGGAACAGATCGGCAGGCTGGCGCAAGCGCTGGGCATGCCCGCGGACGAACTCGCGCGCAACTTGTCGCAGAAGGCCGACAAGGAATTTCTGTGGCTGCGCCGGCGGATGAATCCGGCGCTGGTACAGCGCGTGCTTGACCTGAAGATTCCCGGCGTATACGGCGTGCGCGAGTTCAAGCGTTTCTACCCGCAGGGCGATGCGGTCGCGCACGTGCTCGGCTTCACCAATGTCGACGACCACGGGCAGGAAGGCATCGAACTTGCGTTCGACGACTGGTTGCGCGGCAAGCCCGGCGAAAAGCGCATCCTGCGCAACCGCCAGGGCGAAACGGTCGAGAACGTCGACCTGCTCAAGCCGGCGCAGCCGGGCAAGGATCTTGCGATCAGCATCGATCGCCGCATCCAGTACCTCGCGTATCGCGACCTGCAGAACGCGGTGACCAGTGCCGGCGCCAGCAGCGGTTCGGCGGTGGTGATGGACATCCACACCGGCGAAGTGCTGGCGATGGCCAACGTGCCGTCGTACAACCCCAACAACATCAACGGCACCAATCGCGATACCCATCGCAATCGCGCCGTCACCGACTTGCTCGAACCCGGTTCGACGATGAAGCCGCTGACCGTGGCCGCCGCGCTCGAAGCGCACGTCATCACCCCGAACACGATGTTCAACACCAATCCGGGCCGCATCCCCAACGGCAACTACTGGACCACCGACACCCACAACCATGGCGTGCTCGATACCACCGGGGTGATCACCAAGAGTTCGAACGTCGGCGCGGCGATGATCGCGCGGCGCCTGAGCAACGAGCAGTTCTACGATTTCGTGCGCCGCTTCGGCTATGGCCAGAGCACGCACAGCGGTTTCCCCGGCGAAGCTGCCGGGTTGTTCCCGCCGCCGCCGCGCTGGTACGGCACCACCAAGCAGTCGATGTCCTACGGCTACAGCCTGTCGGTGACGCCGCTGCAGATCGCGCACGCGTATTCGACCCTGGCCAACGGCGGCGTCGCCACCGTGCCGTCGTTCGTGAAGGGTGGCAGTGGCGAGAGCAAGCAGGTGATTTCGCCCGAACTCGCGCACACCATCATGAAGATGATGCAGACGGTGACCGAGCCCGGCGGCACCGCGACGCAGGCGGCGATCCTCGGTTATCACGTCGCCGGCAAGACCGGTACCGCGCGCATCGCCAGCAATGGCGGTTATGCGGCGCAGAAATACCTGGCGTTCTTTGCCGGCGTGGTGCCGGTGGACAATCCGCGCTTCGCGATGGTGGTCGTGGTCAACAATCCCGATATCTCCAAGGGCTATTACGGCGGCGTGGTCTCCGGCCCGGTGTTCCGCAACGTGATGGAAGGCGCCTTGCGCCTGCAGGACGTGCCGCCTGACGACATCAATACCTGGATCGCCGCGCAGGCGCCGGGCCACAAGAAGAAGCCGGTCACGACGGACGATGACGTCGCCACGCCGGAACAGCTGCAGGAATCGCTGCAATGAAGCGACGCCTCGCCGAACTGTTGCCGGACATCGCAGGCATTCCCGTCGATCTCGAAGTGACGGGTTTCGCTTCGGACAGCCGTGCCGTGCGACCGGGGCAGGCATTCATCGCGATCCTGCCGACGAGCAACGACGCCAGCCGCCATGGCTTGCGCCATGTCGATGAAGCATTGGCGCGCGGCGCGGTCGCGGTGCTCTACGACCCGCCGGCGCCGAGCGACATCGTCGTTCCGGCGAATGCGATCGCGGTGCCGAAGCTGCGCGCGCGCATGGGCGATTTCGCCAATGCCATCCACGGCGACATCACTGCCGGAATGGATGTTGTCGGCGTCACCGGTACCAGTGGCAAGACTTCGACCACGCAGCTGATCGCGCAGGCCTGGAGCCTGTTGGGCGTGACCTGCGGCACCATCGGCACGCTTGGCGCGGGCTTGTACGGCAAGGAGGTGGCGACCGGTTTCACCACGCCGCTGGTGCTGGAAACCCACGAGCTCTTCGTCGAGTTGCGCGCAGCTGGCGCCACCGCGGTGGTGATGGAAGTCAGTTCGCATGCGCTGGAGCAGGGCCGCGTCGATGGCGTGCGCTTCGACATCGGCGTGTTCACCAATCTCACCCGCGATCATCTCGACTACCACGGTGACATGGCCAGCTATGGCGCAGCCAAGGCGCGCCTGTTCCAGCGCCCGGAAATCAAGATCGGCGTGATCAACATCGATGACGCCTTCGGCCGCGAGCTGGCGACGAAGCTGCCGGCGCACGTGCGTGCGATCACCACATCGGCGCATGGCGATGCCAGCGCCGACATCGCCGCCGAAAGCCTGGCACTCGACGCCCGCGGCATCGCCTTCGAACTACGCATCGGCGATCGTCGCCAGCGCATCCAGTCGCCGCTGCTTGGCCGCTTCAATGCCGACAACCTGCTGGCGGTTGCCGGCGTGCTGCACGCGCAAGGCCGCGATTTCGACACGATTGCCGGGTTGCTGCCGCAGCTGCGTCCGGTCGCCGGTCGCATGAACCGCCTCGGTGGCGATGGCCGCCTGCCGCTGGTGGTGGTCGACTATTCGCACAAGCCCGATCCGCTGGAACAGGCGTTGGATTCGCTGCATGCACATCTCAAGGGCCGCATGGTCTGCGTGTTCGGTTGCGGTGGCGAGCGCGATCGCGGCAAGCGCCCGCAGATGGCGCGCATCGCCGAGGACAGGGCCGGGCTGGTCGTCGTCACCGACGACAATCCGCGCAACGAGGACGGCGACGCCATCGTCCACGACATCGTCGTCGGCTTCCGCCATCCCGGGCAGGTGATCGTCGAGCGCGATCGCCGCCGTGCCATCGATCTCGCCATCGGCGAATCCGGCCCCGACGACATCGTGCTGATCGCCGGCAAGGGCCACGAAACCTATCAGGAAGTCCGCGGGGTCAAGCATCCCTTCGACGATCTCGCCGTCGCGCGCGCCGCGCTGGAGGTTCATCCGTGAAGGCGCAGACGTTGAACGACATCGCGCGCATGACCGGAGGCCGGGTGGTTGGTGACGGTGATGTCCGCATCGACGCCATCTCCAGCGACAGTCGCGCATTGCCCGATCCGCAGGGGCGCGCGGTGTTGTTCGTTGCGCTGAAAGGCCCGGCCTTCGATGGCCACGACCATGTTGCCAACGCCGCGGCCAAGGGCGCGCGTGCGGCGCTGGTGTCGCATGAAGTCACGGAAGCCGCGATTCCCCAGATCGTGGTCGCCGACACCCAGCTCGCGCTGGCGGCGTGGGCTGGCGCGGTGCAACGGACCCGTGCGACGAAAGTCGCCGCGATCACCGGCAGCAATGGCAAGACCAGCGTCAAGGCACTGCTGACGGCGATCCTGGAAACGCATGGCCCGATGTATTCCACGCCGGGCAATCGCAACAACGAGATCGGCCTGCCGCTGGCGGTGCTCGACGCGCCCGACGACGTGCCGTTCGCGGTCTACGAGATGGGTGCCGGCCAGCCCGGCGACATCGAGTACCTGACGCGCATCGTCCAGCCGAACACGTCGGTGGTGAACAACATCGCACCGGCGCATCTCGAGCGCATGGGCAGCCTGCTTGGCGTCGCCGACACCAAGGCCGCGATCTACGACGCACTGCCTTCGGATGGCGTCGCCGTGATCAATGCCGACGACGCCTTCGCGCCGTATTTCGCCCAGCGCGCCCACGGTCGTCGCCTGCTGCGTTACGGCATTGATGCCAGCGCCGATGTCAGCGCACGCGACATCCGCGGCGATGCGAACGGGTCGCGGTTCCACCTGGTCACGCCGCAGGGCGAAGCCGATATCGAACTGGCATTGCCGGGTCGCCACAACATCGCCAACGCCTTGGCGGCGACGTCGCTGGCGCTGGGTCTGGGCATTCCGTTCGACACCATCGTGCGTGGCCTCGCAGTGGCGACATCGGTCGATGGCCGTCTCGCCACCCATGCGCTGGCCAATGGCGCGACGCTGGTTGACGACAGCTACAACGCCAATCCCGGTTCCACCGCCGCGGCAATCCAGACGCTCGCCGCATCGCCGGAGCAGGAACGCTGGCTGGTGCTTGGCGACATGCGCGAGCTTGGTCCCGACGCCGCAGTGCTGCACGCCGAGGCAGGCCGCCAGGCCAGGGCCGCGGGATTGCAGCGCCTGTACGTGCTCGGTGAATTGAGCAGCGAAGCCGCCAGCGCATTCGGCGAAGGTGCGCGGATTTTTGCCAGCCATGACGCCTTGATCGCCGCACTCGCCGGTGAATTGCACGCCGGCGTGCGCGTCCTGGTGAAGGGCTCGCGCGGCAGCGCGATGGATCGGGTGGTGCGTGCGTTGACGACAGGGGAGCGCCATGCTGCTTGAATTGTTCCGCTGGCTCGGGCAGTACCAGGTCCATTTCGGGCTGTTCAACTACCTCACCTTCCGCGCCATCCTGGCCGCGCTGACGTCGCTCGGACTGTCGCTGTGGTGGGGCCCGCGCGTCATCCGCTATCTCTCTTCGCTCAAGAGCGGTGGCCAGCCGATCCGCACCGACGGTCCGCAATCGCATTTCTCCAAGGCCGGCACGCCGACCATGGGCGGGTTGCTGATCCTGCTGGTGGTGTTTGCGGCGGTGCTGTTGTGGGGCGATCTCCGCAACAAGTACGTGTGGATCGTGCTGTTCTCGATGGTCGCCTATGGCGCCATCGGCTGGTGGGACGATTGGATCAAGATCGTCAAGCGCGATCCCAACGGCATGAAGTCGCGCTGGAAATACCTGCTGCAATCGTTCTTCGGGCTCGGCATCGGCATCTACCTGTGGGCCTTCGCCGACGTGCCGGCCGCGACCACGTTCTATGTGCCGTTGTTCAAGTCGATCGCCTTGCCGCTGGCGGGCATCGGTTTCATCACCATCGCCTACTTGTGGGTGGTCGGTTTTTCGAATGCGGTGAACCTGACCGACGGCCTCGACGGTCTCGCGATCATGCCGTCGGTGATGGTCGCCTGCGGCCTCGGCGTCTTCGCGTACGCATCGGGCAACGCCGAATTTTCCAAATACCTGGCGATTCCCGCGGTGCCGGGTGCGGGCGAGCTGCTGATCATCTGCTCGGCGATCGCCGGTGCCGGCCTCGGCTTCCTGTGGTTCAACACCTATCCGGCGATGGTGTTCATGGGTGATGTCGGCGCGCTCGCGCTCGGCGCGGTGCTCGGCACCATCGCGGTGATCGTGCGCCAGGAGCTGGTGCTGGTGATCATGGGCGGCATCTTCGTCATCGAAACGCTGTCGGTGATGATCCAGGTGGCGTCGTTCAAGCTCACCGGCAAGCGCGTGTTCCGGATGGCGCCGATCCACCACCACTTCGAACTGAAGGGTTGGCCCGAACCGCGGGTGATCGTCCGTTTCTGGATCATCACCGTGGTGCTGGTTCTGGTCGGCCTTGCAACGCTGAAGGTGCGCTGATGGCGACGATCGCATCCCGCGTCCAGCAAGCAACCCGCGCCGACGCCATCACCGGGCGTTACGACGCCTGGCTGCTGATCGGCGGCCTGGCGATGCTGGCGTTCGGCACCGTGATGGTCGCTTCGGCGTCGTTCCCGGAAGCGGTGAGCAACGGCAAGTCACCGTTCTATTTCCTCGAGCACCACGTCGTGTTCCTGATCGGCGGCATGTTCCTGGCGTGGTCGCTGATGCGTACCGAGCTCAAGGACATCGAGTCCTGGAGCAAGCTGCTGCCGCTGGCGTGCATCGCCCTGTTGCTGGTGGTGGCGGTGCCCGGGCTCGGCGTGACGGTGAAGGGCGCACGGCGCTGGATCAACCTCGGCATCACCCGCTTCCAGCCGGTGGAAGTGGTGAAGTTGCTGATGATCGTCTGGCTCGCTAGTTATCTGGTGCGCTTCCGCGACGAAGTGAACGGCACCTGGAAGGCGATGCTCAAGGCGATCCTGGTTGCCTGCGTGATGGGCGCGATCCTGCTGGTGGTGCAGAAGGATTTCGGCTCGACCGCACTGCTGCTGGCAATCACCGCGGTGATGCTGGTCCTCGGTGGCGTGCACATGCCGCGCATGCTGATGCCGGCGATCCTGCTGATGCCGGCGTTGGCGCTGATGATCCTGATGGAGCCCTATCGCATGAAGCGACTGGTCTCCTACCTGAATCCGTGGGAAGACCCGCTGGGCAGCGGCTACCAGTTGACCAACGCGCTGATGGCGATCGGTCGCGGCGAATTCTGGGGCGTAGGACTCGGTGGCTCGGTGCAGAAGCTGTCCTATCTGCCGGAAGCGCATACCGACTTCATCATGGCGGTGATTTCCGAGGAGCTCGGCTTCGTCGGCGTGTGCGCCGTGATCTCGATGTACATGCTGGTGGTCGGCCGCGCCTTCGTGATCGGCTTGAAGTGCGTCGAGATGCGGCGCTTCTTCGCCGGCTTCTGCGCCTTCGGCATCGGGACCTGGATCGCGCTGCAGGCCTTCATCTCCATCGGCGTCAATCTCGGCCTGTTGCCGACCAAGGGCCTGACGCTGCCGTTCATTTCCTATGGCGGCTCGAGCCTGCTCGCGACCTGTGCCGCGCTTGGCCTGCTTCTGCGCGTGTCGTACGAACTGACGCGCGCCGAACGCCAGGTCGCGATCCGTCGCGGCGAAGTCGCGGCGACGCCACAGGCGCCGGAAATCACGATGCCTTCGATGAATTCGGTGCGCACCGCCGCCGACGATGCCCGCGCCGCCGTCGCCCACAATCTCGGCAAACTGATGCGCCGTGGTCGCTCGTCCGGCGACCAGCAGCGTCGCCGCATCGAACCCGTGCTTGGGAAAGAGCGCGAACTCGACAAGGTGGATCGCGAATGAGCGGCCACGGACCCGTGATGATCCTGGCCGGCGGTACCGGCGGCCACATCTTCCCTGGCCTCGCCGTGGCCAAGGTGCTGCGCGATGCCGGCATCGACGTGCGTTGGCTCGGCGCCGATGGCGCGATGGAAACACGGTTGGTGCCGCAATACGACATCCCGATGGACACCATCGCGGTGAAGGGCGTGCGCGGCAAGGGCGTCAGGGCCTTGCTCGGTTTGCCGCTGCGCCTGTTGCGCGCGGTATTGGCTGCGCGTGCGGTATTGCGCAAGCATTCGCCGCGCGCGGTGATCAGCTTTGGCGGTTACGCAGCGGGTCCGGGTGGACTCGCCGCACGCCAGCTCGGCATTCCACTGATCGTGCACGAACAGAACCGCGCCGCCGGCATGACCAATCGCGTGCTGTCGAAGTTGGCGCGCGAGGTGCTGACCGGTTTTCCCGGCACGTTCGCCGGTGAAGTCGTGGTCGGCAACCCGGTGCGCGACGTGATCGCGCGGGTGCCGGCGCCGGAGCAGCGCATCGAAGGCCGCGGTGGCCGCACGCGCCTGCTGGTGCTCGGTGGCAGCCAGGGCGCTCGCGCCTTGAACGATGCGGTGCCGCAGGCGTTGGCGCAGGCCGGGCAGGCATTCGAAGTGCGCCACCAGTGCGGCGAGAAGCAGGTCGCCGATGCCGAAGCCGCGTATGCGCGTGCCGGCGTCGAGGCGACGGTCGAAGCCTTCATCTCCGACATGGCCGCAGCGTACGCCTGGGCCGATGTCGTGGTCTGCCGCGCCGGCGCGTTGACGCTGGCGGAAGTGTGCGCGGTCGGCGTCGCCAGCGTGCTGGTCCCGTTCCCCCAGGCGGTCGACGATCACCAGACCCGCAACGCGCAATACCTGGTCGATCACGACGCCGCGATCCTGCTCCATCAGGACGCGCAACTGGCCGACAACCTCACCGGCGTGTTGCGCGATCTCGCCGCGAATCCGTCGCGCCGCCTCGCCATGGCGCGCGCGGCACGCACGCTTGCCCGTCCCGATGCCGCGCAGCGCGTGGCCGAAGCCGTCCTCAAGGTGGCCGCATGATCTCCACCATCCACGAGCGCCGGTTGCAGAACGCGGGCGATCTCGCCCAGCAGTTCCGTCGCGTGCATTTCGTCGGCATTGGCGGCGTCGGCATGAGCGGTATTGCCGAGGTGCTGTGCACGCTCGGTTATCAGGTGTCCGGTTCCGACAACGCCGACAACGCGTCGACGCGCCGGTTGACCCGGGCTGGCGCGACCATCCATCGCGGCCACACCGCGGCCAACGTGCTCGGCGCCGATTGCGTGGTGGTGTCGTCGGCGATCAAGGCCGACAACCCGGAATTGATGGAAGCGCGCGCGCAACGCATCCCGGTGGTGCCGCGCGCGGAAATGCTGGCCGAACTGATGCGCTTCCGTCGTGGCATCGCCATCGCCGGAACGCACGGCAAGACGACCACCACTTCACTCGCGGCCAGCGTGCTCGCCGAAGGCGGGCTCGATCCGACCTTCGTGATCGGTGGCCAGCTGCTCGCGGCCGGTGCCAATGCGAAACTCGGCGGCGGTCAGTGGCTGGTCGCCGAGGCCGATGAAAGCGACGGCAGTTTCCTGCGCCTCAATCCGCTGATCGCCGTCATTACCAATATCGATGCCGACCATCTCGAAAACTACGGTGGCGATTTTGCCAACGTCCGTCGCGCCTTCTCGGAATTCCTCCATCGCCTGCCGTTCTATGGACTCGCGGTGTTGTGCATCGACGATGACGACGTCGCCGCGCTCGCCGCCGACACGCCGCGCCACGTGCTGACCTACGGTTTCCACGACGACGCCGACGTGCGTGCCTGCAATGTCAGCCAGCAGGGCGCGCGCATGCATTTCGATCTGTGCCTGCCCGATGGCACGTGCACGCCGATCACGCTGGCCTTGCCCGGTCGCCACAACGTGCAGAATTCGCTGGCCGCCGCTTCCATCGGCTGGCAGCTCGGCGTCGATGCCAAGGCGATCGCGCGCGCGCTGGAGGGTTTCGCCGGCATCGGTCGCCGCTTCAACCAGCTGGCGAAACTGACG
>JAEKKW010000128.1 GCA_019510195.1 Lysobacterales bacterium
TTCTCGATGCTGCGCGAGTTCCAGCTCGCCGACTGGTTCACGCTCGGCAATGCGTTCTGCGGCACCGGCGCGATCTTCGCGGCGATGCGTTTCCTGCAGGATGATGTCACCGGCGACTTGCTGGTCGGCATGGCATTGATCCCGCTCGCCTTCATCTTCGATGCGCTCGATGGCCGCATCGCGCGTTGGCGCAAGGTCGCCTCCACGCTCGGGCGCGAACTGGACTCGCTGGCCGACGTGATTTCCTTCGGCGTCGCGCCGGCGGCGCTGGCCTACGCCTGCGGCATGCAGGGCGGCTGGGACTGGATCGTGCTCAGCTTCTTCGTCGGGTGCGGCGTCAGCCGCCTCGCGCGCTACAACGTCACTGCCGAACAACTGTCCGGTGCCGAAGGCAAGGTCAAGTATTTCGAGGGGACGCCGATCCCGACCAGCCTGCTGCTGGTGGTCGTGCTCGCGGCCGCGGTGTGGCAGAACCACATCGGCCAGGACCTGTGGGGCGGGGTGGTGATGCTCGGGCGCTGGCAGCTGCATCCGCTGGTGCTGATGTTCGTACTGTCTGGTTCGCTGATGATCAGCACCATCCGCATTCCCAAGCCTTGAAACGCCACCACGGACGCGCCATCGCTGCGTGCTAGCATCATTCAATTCCATACGGTGATTACGCCATGAACTCGCCCTGGCCCGCGGATTTCGAGCAGCTTTCGCGTCAGTACTGGACGGCCTGGAACGAGATGATGCGCAACGGCGGAGCGACTGGTTCGCCCTTTGGTGCGCCGCCTGCTTCGCCGTTCGGATTTTCCATGCCCGGGATGGGTGGAATGATGGGCGGCGCGATGCCCGGCATGACCGGCGCACCCGCGGGCTGGCGCGAGGCGATGGCGTTCTGGAACAACGCGGCGATGGGCATCCAGGACCATGGCGTGCGCAATGTCGCCGATCGCATGAACGCCCAGGCCAGCACGTGGTGGAGCGAAATGCAGCGGATGGCCGCGCAACTGGCATCACGGAATGCCGATGCCGCCGGGATCGCGAAACAATGGCGACAGGTGATGGACGGCCAGGGCAACCAGGCCGTGCTCGACATGTTCAAGGGCCTGCAAGGCGCGGAATCGCACAGTCTCGAAGCGTGGTACGACGCGGCGCGCCCGTGGCTCGATGCATGGCGCCGGGAAACGCACGGCTGGCTGGGCATGCCGGCGTTCGGCCTGGCGCGCGAACACCAGGAACGCATCCAGACGTTGCTGCAATCGCAGGTCGACTATCAGGATCGGTTGTCGACGTACAACACGTTGCTGCTGAAGGCCAGCCAGGATGCGGTCGGCGTGTTCGAAACGTTGCTGGCGAAGCACGAGGAACCCGGCAAGCAACTGACCACGGCGCGTGCCTTGTTCGATGTCTGGGTCGATGCCGCCGAACAGGCCTACGCGAAAATCGCGCTGTCCGACGAGTTCCGCCATGTCTATGGCGAAATGGTCAACGCGCAGATGCGCCTGCGCCAGCAGGTGCAGCGCGAGATCGAACAGATGTGCTCGGTGTTCGGGCTGCCGACGCGCACCGAACTCGACGCCGCGCATCGCAAGATCGCCGAGCTCGAACGCATGTTGCGCCGCCAGGCTGCGGCAACGAAACCGAAGCCGGCAGCAGAGTCGCCCGTCGCACGCAAGCAGGCGCGCAAGAAGGCGGCCACGTCGACCGCCAGGACCACCGACGGCAAACGTCCACGGAGCCGCTGACATGGCCGCAGCAGACGCGAAGGGAAGGAACCAGGACAGGATCGGTCCCCTCAACTTCACCGCCGAAGCGCTGGTGGAGGAAACCATCGGCATGCAGTCCAAGCTCGGCGCCGGGCTGGAAACGCTGCGCGATGTCGGTGATTACGGCTACGGCGCGACCGAGCGCGAGGAGGTCTGGCGCGACGGCAAGACCGTCCTCTATCGCTTTCATCCGAAGAAGCAGGCGCTGGCGCGCACGCCGATCCTGGTCTGCTACGCGCTGGTCAATCGCCCCTACATGATCGACCTGCAGGACGATCGTTCGCTGGTGAAGGGATTGCTGGAACGCGGGCAGGACGTCTATGTCATCGACTGGGGCTATGCCGACCGTTCCGACCGCTATCTCACCCTCGAGGACTACATCGAACGCTTCCTCGGTGGCGCGGTCGATTTCCTTCGTGAAAAACACGGCGTCCACGGCATCAACCTGCTCGGCGTCTGCCAGGGCGGCGCGTTCTCGCTGTGTTATGCCGCGCTGCATCCGGAGAAGGTGCGCAACCTGATCACCATGGTGACGCCGGTCGATTTCCAGACGCCGGACAACATGCTGTCGAACTGGACGCAAGGCCTCGACGTCGATCTGTTCATCGATACCCTTGGCAACGTTCCCGCCGACCTGATGAATTATTCCTATCTGATGCTGAAGCCGTTCCGGCTCAACATGCAGAAGTACGTCGGTCTGGTCGACATCCTCGACAACAAGAAGGCGCTCGAGGATTTCCTGCGCATGGAAAAGTGGATCTTCGATTCGCCGGACCAGGCCGGCGAGGCCTTTCGCCAGTTCATCAAGCAGTTCTACCAGGGCAACGGTTTCGTCAATGGCGGGATCACCATCGGCGATCGCGAAGTCGATCTCGGCTTCATCGACATGCCCGTGCTGAACATCTTCGCCGAGCAGGACCACCTGGTGCCGCCGGATGCCTCGAAAGCACTGAAGGGGCTGATCGGCAGCGAGGATTACACCGAACTGAGTTTCCGCGGCGGCCACATCGGCATCTACGTCTCGAGTCGCGCCCAGCATGAAGTGCCGGAGACCATCCATACGTGGCTGGTGCGACGCTCGCGCTGATCCGGTGCGCCGGCATCGCCTGGACCTTGCCGAACAGCCTGATCGGGCTGTTCGCG
>JAEKKW010000081.1 GCA_019510195.1 Lysobacterales bacterium
GGCCCGATCTTCTTCGAGATCATCCAGCGCAAGGGCAACGAAGGCTTCGGCGAGGGCAACTTCCAGGCGCTGTTCGAATCGATCGAGCGCGACCAGATGCAGCGCGGCGTGCTGTAATCGACCCGGCCATCACCAGCGGAAGCGCCATGACGATCGCGAGCAACGGCTACATGTCCGGTTTCGGCAACGAGTTCGCCACGGAAGCGATCGCCGGCGCGCTGCCGGTCGGGCGCAATTCGCCGCAGCGCGTCGCCCACGGTCTCTACGCGGAACAGTTGAGCGGCACCGCGTTCACCGCGCCGCGTCATGCCAATCGTCGCAGCTGGCTGTACCGCATCCGTCCCGCGGCGATGCATGGCCAGTTCGCCTTGCTCGGCCATCCGCATTTCCACAACGATTTCGGCACAGGTCCGGTTACTCCGGATCAGTTGCGCTGGAACCCGTTGCCGATGCCTCAGGCGCCGACCGATTTCATCGATGGCCTGTTCACCATGGGCGGCAACGGTTCGGCGGCGGCGCAGCACGGCATCGGCATCCATCTGTACGCGGCTAACCGCGACATGCAGGGTCGTTTCTTCTACGACGCCGACGGCGAATTGCTGATCGTGCCGCAGCAGGGGCGATTGCACATCGAAAGCGAACTCGGCGTGCTCGACGTCGAGCCGCAGGAAATCGCGGTGGTCCCGCGCGGCGTGCGCTTCCGCGTTGCACTGCCCGATGGCGATTCACGCGGCTACGTCTGCGAGAACTTCGGCGCCTTCCTGCGCATCCCCGATCTCGGTCCGATCGGCAGCAACGGCCTGGCCAATCCGCGCGATTTCCTCACCCCGAACGCGGCGTATGAAGACGTCGAAGGCGACTTCGAACTGATCGCGAAATTCCAGGGCCACCTGTGGCGCGCCGACATCGGCCACTCGCCGCTGGATGTCGTCGCCTGGCACGGCAACCACGTGCCGTACAAATACGACCTGCGCAAGTTCAATACCATCGGTTCGATCAGCTTCGATCATCCCGATCCGTCGATCTTCCTGGTGCTGACCTCGCCGTCGGACACGCCCGGTGTCGGCAACATGGATTTCGTGATCTTCGGGCCGCGCATGCTGGTCGCGCAGGACACCTTCCGTCCGCCGTGGTTCCATCGCAACATCGCCAGCGAATTCATGGGCCTGATCCACGGCGCCTATGACGCCAAGGCCGATGGTTTCGTGCCCGGTGGCGGTTCGCTGCACAACTGCATGACCGGCCACGGCCCGGACGCGGCGACGTTCGAGAAAGCCAGCGTGTCCGATACCTCGAAGGCCGATGCCATCCGGGACACCATGGCCTTCATGTTCGAATCGCGCAACGTGATCCGGCCGGCGCAACAGGCGATCGACGCCGCGCACCGCCAACGCGATTACCAGCATTGCTGGGCCGGGTTGCAGAAGCACTTCGACCCGACGAAAGCCTGAGTCAGGCGCGCATCTCGAAGCGAACCACGTTGCTGCCGTCGGCAACCGACAAGTCGTCGACGATCATCTGCTGCCATGCCGCTTCGATGCCGGCGAGGTAGGCCTCCGGGACGATTTCCTTGAGGCGTTCGGCGACGCGTTCGCACACCGATGCCTTGGTCGCCGTGCGCAGCCACGTCAACGCATCGACCAGCGCCAGCGCGCGTTCGTCGTCGTCCTGCGCCGTCTGCAGCGCGACTGACAACGATGCGGCTTCCGGCGTGCGTTGCAGTTGCAGCATGTCGATCATGTACATCTTGCAGGCGGCCATCGAGCGGCGCGACTGCATTGCGCGAGGCGATGCTGCCGTGACGGCAACGGCAGGCAAAGCTGCGGGTGGTGGTGCTGGCGTCGCCGTCGTGGCCTTGTCTTGCGCGAGATAACCCGAAGCGATTAGAGGCTGGATCATCCCAAGCGAATCGACGCCGAGCATCGACACGATGGCGTCGAGGCTGCGCCGTCCGTCGCAGAGGATCAGCACCTGGCGTTCGCGCCGACCCAATTCGGTTCCGTTGCGGGCGAGGGTGGCGTGCGCGAGTTCGGTCTTGTGCAACAGCATGTCGGGGGCGGCATGTGGATCGGGAGGACTGCACCGTAGTTGCCGCGGATGTACGTTGGATGACGCTGGTGTGGCAACGCCCCGCGGGAATCGGCGACACTGTGGAAATGCCGGGCCACGTCACGAAACCGATCCGCTTCGACATGCGCATGCGTGCCATGCGCGCGTTGCAGGAATTCTTCCGGCTGGAAGCGGCGGGCGGCCTGATGCTGATTGCCGCGGCAGCACTGGCATTGGCGATCGCCAATTCGCCGTGGCAGGGCGTTTATGCGGAATGGCGCAGCCACGCACTGCACTGGATCAACGACGGCCTGATGGCGGTGTTCTTCCTGCTGGTGGCGCTGGAAATCAAGCGTGAAACCGTCTCCGGGCAATTGTCGGGACGCGGCCAGCTGTGGCTGCCGGTGGCCTGCGCCTTCGGCGGCATGCTCGTCCCGGGGATCCTCTATGTCGCGCTTTCGAACATGGATCCCGGCGCGCAGCGTGGCTGGGCGATTCCCACCGCGACCGATATCGCGTTCTCGCTCGGTGTGCTGGCGCTGCTCGGCCGTCGCGCCCCGATGGCGTTGCGATTGCTGCTGTCGACGATCGCCGTCGCCGACGACCTCGGCGCGATCCTGATCATCGCGCTGTTCTACGCCGGGCAATTGTCATGGCTGGCATTGGCCGGCGCGGTGCTGGCATGGCTGGCGATGGCGGCGTTGAACCGCAAGGGCATCCGCAATGCATGGCCATACCTGTTGATTGGCGTGGCGATGTGGATCTGCCTGCTGCACTCGGGCGTGCACGCGACGCTGGCGGGCGTGGTCACGGGGATGATGATCCCGCATCGTGCAGCCGGCGCTGGAAACGCATCCGCAACACCGCTGGAAACCCTCGAACACGCGCTGCATCCGTGGGTGGCCTACGCCATCCTGCCGCTGTTCGCGTTCGCCAATGCCGGACTGTCGTTGCATGGCATGAAGCCGGGCGACCTCGCGCAGGGCGTGCCGTTGGCGGTGATCGCGGGACTGGTGGCCGGCAAGCCGATCGGCATCTGCGCAGGCGCGTTCTTCTGCCACGTCACGCGCGTTTCGCGGTTGCCACCGGAGATTCCGCTACGCGCGCTGCCGGGGCTCGGCATGCTCTGCGGCATCGGTTTCACCATGAGCCTGTTCATCGCCTCGCTGGCATTCGGCGGCGATGGCCCGCGCTTCGATGGCGCCGTGCTCGGCGTGTTGTGCGGATCGCTGCTGTCGGCGCTGCTCGGACTGGCCTGGCTGCGCTTCGCCCAGCCTCAGTACGCGATGCCGAGCTTGCGATAGAGCTTGGCGAACACCCACAGCGGACCGATCAGCAGGTAGGTGAGGTCGGTGAAGAAGCTCGGTTTGCGGCCTTCGATCTTGTGGCCGACGAACTGGCCGATCCACGCGACGACGAACACCGCCAGCGCCAGCCACGTCAGCTGCATGCCGCCGATCGCGCCATGCAGCCAGCGCATGCTCCACGAAATCATGATGAACACCAGCAGCATGCCGAGACCGAGCGGACGCGACAGCCGGAAGTAGTACGACCATGCGATGAACATCGCCAGCGCCGCCCACAGGCCCTGGCGGAACAATGAACCCGGCACCGGGATGCACCACAGCAGCGCGATCACCGACCAGAAAATCGCCGGCACGCAGACGACGTGGATCAACTGGTTGGTCGGGTTGACGTGGTCGCCCGAATAGCTCGAGAACCAGCGATCGACCGGGCGTTCCACTTGAGTGCTCATGATTCGATTCCTGCAAGGCGCTGCAGCGCTTCCGCGTACTTGGCGCGCGTTCTGGCGATGACGTCGGCAGGAACGCGCGGGCCGGGCGCGCGCTTGTTCCAGTCCAGCGTTTCCAGGTAGTCGCGGATGAACTGCTTGTCGTAGCTCGGCGGGCTGGTGCCGACTTCGTAACTGTCGGCGGGCCAGTAGCGCGAGGAGTCCGGCGTCAGCATCTCGTCCATCACGTACAGCGTGCCGGCTTCATCGGTGCCGAATTCGAACTTGGTGTCGGCGAGGATGATGCCGCGTCCGGCGGCGTAATCGCGCGCGTACGCATACAGCTCCAGCGTGGCGTCGCGCACCTGCGTCGCCAGCGCTTCGCCGACGGTCGCGACCACCGTGGCGAAATCGATGTTCTCGTCGTGGTCGCCGACCGCCGCCTTGGTCGATGGCGTGTAGATCGCTTCCGGCAACTGTTGCGCCTGCTGCAAACCGGCAGGCAACGCGATGCCGCTGACCTTGCCCGTCGCCTGGTAATCCTTCCAGCCGCTGCCAATCAGGTAGCCGCGCGCGATGCATTCCACCGGCACCGGTTTCAGCTTCTTCGTCACCACGCTGCGCTTGGCGTACAGCGCCGGATCGACGCCGGCCGGGAGCACGCTGGCGACATCGTCGCCGGTCAGGTGGTTGGGCAGGAGATGCGCGGTCTTCGCGAACCAGAAATTGCTGATCTGGGTCAGCATCTCGCCCTTGCCGGGGATCGGATCGGGCAGCACCACGTCGAACGCCGACAGGCGATCGCTGGCGACCATCAGCAGGCGACCGTCGTGCAGGTCGTAGACGTCGCGGACCTTGCCGCGATGGATCAGGTCGAGACCGGGCAGGTCGGACTGCGAGAGGGTGGTGGCCACGCGGGACTCCGGCAAAAAACCATTGTATCGGGCCTCCGGCAAAGGGGGCGGGTATCATGGCGTCATGCAATCCACCGTCATCGCCCCGTCGATCCTGTCCGCCGATTTCGCCCGACTCGGCGCCGAGGTCGACAACGTCCTCGCCGCCGGCGCCGACTGGGTGCATTTCGACGTGATGGACAACCATTACGTGCCCAACCTCACCATCGGCCCGATGGTGTGCGAGGCATTGCGCAAGCACGGCGTCACCGCGCCGATCGACGTGCACCTGATGGTGGAACCGGTCGATGCGCTGGTGCCGATGTTCGCGCAGGCCGGCGCGACCCACATCAGCTTCCATCCCGAAGCCTCGCTGCATCCGCATCGCACCGTGCAGTTGATCCGTGCCAGCGGTTGCCGTCCAGGCGTGGTGCTGAATCCGGCGACGCCGGTCGACGTGCTCGACTACCTGCTGGAAGACCTCGACTACGTGTTGCTGATGTCGGTCAATCCCGGTTTCGGAGGCCAGGCCTTCATCCCGTCGACCCTGCGCAAATTGCGCGAAGTACGCGCGCGCATCGACGCACTCGGCAAGCCGGTCCGCCTCGAAGTCGATGGCGGGGTGAAGCCCGACAATATCGGCGAAATTGCTGCCGCCGGCGCCGATACCTTCGTCGCCGGTTCGGCCATCTTCGGCCAGCCCGACTATCGCGAAGTGATCGCCCGCATGAAGGCCGCGGTGACTGCAGCGCGCTGATCGCGCATTCATGTTCTCGACATGACCAAATGTTCATGTTCGGGCAAACCTGCGGGCAGCCCCGGCGGCGCAACGTGGCTCCACGGTGGATGTCCCACCGCATGTCGCAACCCCACAGTCATGAGGAAGTTCAAATGAAGCTCTCCGCCCTGCTGTTCGCCGGCCTGCTGGCTTTCGGCGCCAATGTTGCCTTCGCCCAGGACGCCACCCCGGCGCCTGCCGCCGCACCGGCTTCCGATGCCAAGCCGATGGCCAAGCATCACCACAAGAAGCATCACAAGCACCATCGTCACCACACGATGCACAAGGCTGCCGCCGCCAAGACCGACGCCGGCATGGATGCTCCCAAGGACGCGACCCCGGCCAAGTAAGGGACGCGCACCCGGTGCGGAGCCGCAGGGCGCCCGCATCGCGGGAACCGACGAACCGCCCGCCCTGCGCGGGCGGTTTCGTCTCGATGGCGTGGAGGAACGGATGATGTGGCGGGCGCTGTTCATCGCGGTATTGCTGGTGATGGTGGGCGCGTCGGCGCACGCCGTGCCTGTTGCTGTCCAGGCCGCTGGCGCCGGGCCTGCCGCCGTCGCGGCGGATCCGGTCGCTCCCGCAGCCGCCGCCGGTCATGCGCGCAAGAAAATGGTGCGCCGTTGTGCACGGCGCAGCCGCCTGGGCATCTGCGAACGCTGGAACATGCCGAAGTCGGCGCTGCCGTCGGCGAAGCCCGATCCGGCTGTCGATGCACGAAACATGTCGGCGAAGCATTAAGCTCGCGGTTCAAGTCCGGACGAAGTGAGGTCGGTGCATGCGCATCCTGGTCATCGAGGACGATACGCAGACGGCGGATTTCGTCCTCAAGGGATTGCGCGAGGATGGCCACACCGTCGATGGCGCCAATGACGGCCGCGAAGGCCTGTTCCTCGCCACCACCGAACAATACGACGCCATCGTCATGGATCGCATGCTGCCCGCGCTTGATGGCCTGACCATGCTGCGCACCCTGCGTGGCGCCGGCAACCGCACGCCCGTGCTGCTGCTCACCGCGCTCGGCGATGTCGAGCACCGCGTCGAAGGATTGCGCGCAGGCGCCGATGACTACCTCGCCAAACCCTTCGCCTACGCCGAACTGAGCGCGCGTCTCGACAGCATCGCGCGTCGCGGCAATGTCGGCGGTTCCGAGCCGGTGCGATTGAAGGTCGCCGATCTCGAGCTCGACCTGCTCAAGCGCGAGGCGATCCGCGCCGGCAAGCGCATCGAACTGCAGCCGCGCGAATTCCGCCTGCTCGAATACCTGATGCGCCACGCCGGCCGCGTCGTCACCCGCACCATGCTGCTGGAGTCTGTGTGGGACTACCACTTCGATCCGCAGACCAACGTCATCGACGTCCATGTCAGCCGCCTGCGTCAGAAGATCGACCACGGTTTCGAACGCCCGTTGCTGCAGACGGTGCGCGGCGCCGGCTACCGACTGGACGGCTGAGGTGAAGTGGCCGTGGCGTTCCACCAGCCGGCGCCTGGCGTTGATGGTGTCGGCCACATTCCTGCTCGCCTTCATGCTGCTCGGCGCCGGCGTGTATTTCGCGGTGTCGAGGCTGCTCGAGAAGGACAGCCAGGACGTGCTGCGCCTGCAGACCGCCGGCCTCGTCGAGGTCGCGCGTTCCGGCGGCCTGCCGGCATTGCGCGAGGAAGTGCGATCGCGCACCGAGCAACCGGACGATCCCGACAGCGCCTACGCATTGTGGGATCGCAATGGTCGCCTGCTGGCCGGTACCGCAATGCCCCTGCCTGCCGGCGCGCCGGCAACTGCCGGCGTCAGCCACAGCTATGAATTCGTCGATCAAGACACCGACGACGATGCCCACACGATGGCGCACGCAACGCCGCTCGGCGATGGCAGCGTGCTGGTGGTGGCCTTGCACACGCGTGCGCAGGATGGTTTCCGGCGCCTGATGCTGCGGGCATCGGTGGCGGCCTTGCTCGCGGCCGTCGCGCTCGGCGCACTGCTTGGCGGCCTGGTCTCGCGCTGGGTGGCCGAACGCCTGCGCGCGCTCGATGCCACCGCGCAACGGATCACCGCCGGCGACATGACGCAACGCGTCCGCGGCGATGGCAGCGGCGATGCCTTCGACCTCATCGCCCAGCGCGTCAACAGCATGCTCGATCGCATCAACGGATTGATGGAAGGCGTGCGCGCCGCGACCGACCACATCGCCCACGACCTGCGCACGCCGCTGACGCGCCTGCGCAACCGCCTCGACGATCTGCGCGAGGACGCGGAGTCGGGATCGTCGCAACGGGCGTCGCTCGACACCGCCGTCAACGACACCGACCAGTTGCTCGGCACCTTCGCCGGCCTGTTGCGCTTGTCGCGCATCGAAGCGCAGTCATTGCAGCCGGATGCGCCGCGGGTGCCGCTGTGGCCGCTGCTGGAGGACGCGCAGGAAATGTATGCGCCGATCGCGGCGGAGCGCGGCATCCACATCGAACTGGATGGCGAGGCCGCGGACGCGCGCGGCGATGCCGACCAGTTGTTCCAGATGGTGCTGAACCTGCTCGACAACGCGATCAAATACACGCCCGATGGCAGCGTGGTCCGACTCGCGGTCAGCCCACTCAATCACGTCGTCGTCATCGAGGTCGCCGACCAGGGCGCAGGCATTCCGGAGGAAGACCGCCCGCGCGTGTTCGACCGCTTCGAACGCCTGGAAGCGCATCGCGGTTCGCCGGGCAGCGGATTGGGCTTGAGCCTGGTGCGCGCGATCGTCACCCGCCACGGTGGCCGCATCGAATTGCTCGATCATGGCGCGCGCGGTTCCAGCCGCGGCCTGCTGGTCCGGGTTACCCTTCCACGCGCCGCAGCCTGACTCCGCCTGCTCCAAACAAGCTCATTGCACGCCATGCCCGATCCAGGACATTTCGTCGTTTTCGACTTCGACCACACGCTTTACAACGGCGACTCCGGCAGCCATCTGTTCGCGTGGCTGATCCGCCGCACGTGGTGGCGGCGCCTGCTCGCGTTGTTGGTCGCACCGGTCGCGGGACCGATGGTCGCGTGGCTGCCGACGCGTCGCCATGGCATTTCGGCATTCGTCTGGGTTGGAACAGTGGGGATGCACCGCAGTCGCGATATCGACGCGCTGATCGACGAATACGTCGCCAGCCATGCCGACCGGATCCGCGCGCGCCTGCTGCCGGATGCGCTCAAGGTGCTGCACCTGCATCGCGCCCGAGGCGATACCGTGATCGTCGCGACCGGGGCACCGCCGGAGCTGGCGCGCGCCATCCTCGATTTCGTCGCCCATGATGATTTGCCGGTGATCGGCACCGAGATCGGGCCGCGCTTCGGCGGCGTGGTGGCGACGCGCCACTGCCATCACGAGATGAAGATGGCGATGATCCGCGATGCCGGCTACAGCGCGCCGATCGATGCCGCTTACAGCGACAGCACCGCCGACCTGCCCTTGTTGCTGGCGGCGCGGCGTCCGGTGGTGGTGAACCCCAAGCCGGGATCGGTGGAGGAGTTCCGGCGCCTGCTGCGGCCGGATACACCGATCCTCAACTGGGGTTGCCCGGGCCGTGGCGGTGATCCCGATCCCGCGGCGAGGGTGCGCGGCTGAGGCGGATGCTCAGGCGGCCCCGAGGTATTTGACGAAACGGACGGTGCCGTTGCTGTAGTTGTTGTCACGATAGAACCTGTGGGCGTCGGTGCGCTGGGATCCACTGGTCAGCTCGATGCGGGCGGCACCGGCGGCGCGTGCGCGACGTTCGGCTTCGCGCAACAACTGGCGCCCGATGCCACGGCCCTGCGCTTCCGGCGTCACCACCAGCGCGGTGATGCGGCAGGTGGTGGTATCCAGCGGCAGGTAGTACATGAAGTCCAGCGCGATCAGGCCGGAGACCGCACCGTCGTTGCCGCGCGCCAGGATCAGGGCCTGGCGATCGTTCTCGATGATGGTGAGGATGCGGTTGGCCGCGTCCTGGTGGTCGCAGGGATAGCCGAGCGTGGTGAGCAGGGAAGCGACATCCTCGGCATCCATCACCGAGGCCAGGCGCAGGTCGGCGTCGGGCAGGTGGAACGGATCGTGCCTGTCCGAAGCCGGCACGGTCGGATCTCAGCGGCTGCCGTAGAGGACGATGGTCTTGCCGCGGGCGTGGAGCAGGCCGTCGGCCTGCAGCTTCTTCAGAACGCGACCGGCCATCTCGCGCGAACAACCGACCAGGCGGGCGATTTCCTGGCGGGAAATGCGCAGCTGGGTGCCCTGCGGATGGGTCATCGCTTCCGGTTCATGGGCGAGATCGTGCAGGGTGCGGACGATGCGGTCGGTAACGTCGAGGAAGGCCAGGCGGCCGGCCTTGCGGCCAGTGTCGCGCAAGCGGCGGGTCAGCTGGGCGCCGATCGCGAACAGGATCTTGGGCGCGTCCGCGGCCAGTTCGCCGTTCAGAAGCTGGGTCAGGTGCTCGTAGCTGATTTCCGCCAGCTCGGTCTGGACGCGGGTGCGCAGGGTGACTTCACGGCGCTCGGACTGGATGTAGAGGCCCATTTCACCGACGAATTCGCCCTTGCCGTAGTAGCCGAGGATCAGTTCGTGGCCGTCTTCCTCCTCGGTCAGGATGCTGACCGAACCGTCGAGGACGTAATAGAGGGTGCTGGCGGGATCGCCCGGGCGGAACACGTCGACACGCGATGGGTAGCGATGGCGCTGGCAGCGGGACAGGAACCGGTCGACTGTCGCGGCATCGAGGGACAACGGGCTCGCGGGCAGGCGTTGGGCACCGAATTGCGACAGGGCGTGATAATTCATTCTGTACCGCTTGGCATGAAATCTCCCCAAGAGTATGGCGAAGAATTGTCCACGGCAACTCGTGACCGCCAGCTGCGGTCACACATGGATTCATGACGGGGTTCCGTTCAGGTTCGCGATGGCTGTCATGGCGCCGCGGTTCCGGTGGGGGG
>JAEKKW010000082.1 GCA_019510195.1 Lysobacterales bacterium
GGTGCATCACTTCGCGCAGTCGGGCGATGCGGGCGCGGGCGGGGGAGGTGCGGGTGTCCATGGCGTGTCTTTCGCGGTTTGGCGGCGCGGCGGGCGGATGGCCGGCCGGGCAGGGGCGGGACGCCGGGCCGCGCCGGGTGGGCGCGGGTGGCGACGAGCCGTTCGAAGATTCGATTTTAGGCGCGGCCCACCGTGGATGCCGGGCGTCTTTCCGCGTGAAAACCGATAGTTGTGCGTGCGGCGGTACGCTCTAGCAGGCGATGTAGCATGGCTGCTCTCGGCCAGGAACTGCCCTTCGCGAACGGCGGCTCCCGGGTCGACAACTTACGGGAGCGCTTGACCGTGCGCAAGGGCAAGTGCATCCGCGCCCGCTGGCATCCGCATCGGTGCCGCCGGGTCGGTGACCGCGTGCCACACCGCCTCGGCCACGTCTTGCACCTGCGTGACAGGCGTGGCGACATCCCGTACTGCTGCAAACACGCGGTTCCTGAAGTCGGCATAGGCTTCGGGCACGCTGTCGCCCATCAAACGGCGGGCGTTGTCGCCGAAGCTCGTGGTGGGCGACCGGCCTGGCAGCACCAGGCGCACGCGCACGCCGAATGGCGCCAGCTCCAGCGCAAGCGATTCGGTGAATGCGTTCACCGCTGCCTTGCTGGCCGTGTATACCGACAGCAGCGGCAGAGACTTCAGCGTCACGCTCGAGGTCACATTCACGATCACACCGGCGCGCCGCTGCCGGAACTGCGGCAGCACGGCCTGCGTCATCGCGATCGTGCCGAGCGTGTTGGTCTCGAACACCTCGCGAGCGTTGGCGAGTGCAATGCCTTCGAGCGGCGCTAGCAGGCCGACGCCAGCGTTGTTGACGAGCGCGTCGATCGGCCCGGCGGCCTCGATGCAGCGGCGGACGCTGTCGGCATCGGTGACGTCGAGCGGCAGCAGCCGAAGGCGGTCGGAGCGCGGCAGCAGGTCTTCGCGCGGCGTGCGCATCGTCGCGATGACGCGCCAGCCTTTGTCAAGGAAGAAGCGCGCGGTCTCGAGGCCAAAGCCGGACGAGCAGCCGGTGACGAGGACGGTTGAATTGGTGGACATCAGAAGACTCCCATGGGTTGAACCGGGTTGGCATTCCGCGAACGATACGCACGCATGGCAGGACTGACTACACTCGGAAGTCCATTCCTTTGTTGAGATCGTCCAGCATGGTCGACCCGCTTGCAGAAGTTGTTTCCTTGCTGCGGCCGCGAGCGCCGTTCTCGAAGCTGGTCATCGCGTCGGCGCCCTGGGCGGTGCGCCGCGCCGAGACAGGCCGTCCGTTCTACTTCGTCGTGCTCGAAGGCAGTTGTCGTCTGACTGTCGATGGGCCGACGGGCGGCGAAACCATGACGTTGAACGAGGGCGACTTCGCCTTGATCCCTGAAGCACGCGGATTCGCGACGTCAAGCCTGGATCGGCAGCCGCCTCTCGAGGACGAGGTTGTCGCCACCCCAATCGAAGCGATGCCCGGCGGCGCGCGCATTGGCGATCCCGGCGCCGCGGTGGACGTGCGCATGCTCGTCGGCAATTGCGTGTTCGGCTCGCCCAATGCGGGCCTGCTGGTGTCGCTGCTCCCAAAGTGGATGCATGTGCGCGGCGAGCCTCGGCTGGCGACCCTGGTGCAACTCGTGGGTGAGGAATTGCGGGCCGACCGCCCCGCGCGGGAAATCGTGATGGCGCGATTGCTGGAGGTTGTGCTGATCGAGGCGTTCCGATCGTCGGCCAGCACGGCCGCACAGCCGGGCCTGGTCCGGGGTCTGGGGGATCCGAAGCTGGCGCTGGCCCTGCGACGCATGCATGAGCGTCCGGCGCAATCATGGACGGTCATCGACCTTGCCCGGGAAGCCGCGATGTCACGTTCGGCGTTCTTCGAGCGCTTCAGCCAGGCCGTTGGCATGACGCCGATGGAATACCTGCTGGCATGGCGCATGGCATTGGCCAAGCAGATGCTGCGGCAGGGGGACCTGGCGATCGCCGAGATCGCCGAGCAGGTCGGCTACAGCTCCGTGAGCACCTTTGGCGTGGCGTTTACCAGGCACGTCGGCGCGCCGCCAGGGCGGTACGCAAGGAGCAATGTCGACGCCGAATGAGAGAGGATCCGGGATGACAGCGGATGATCGGATTCGCGAAGCCGGTTGCGGCCACACCTGGTCTTCAGCGGCGATCACCGGCTTCTGGCTTCCAATGCAAGAGTCCGACACGCCTCTTCTTCACCAGCTGGAAGCGCTCGAGGTCGAGTCGCACCAACCTTCACGACCGGATCCGCATATGGGAATCTGGTGCGGCATCACTTCGCTGCGGTGTCGAGGGCTACTTCGAAGCCGCCGTAGATCATGCGCTTGCCATCGAACGGCATCTGAGCGTTCTTCATGCGCGGGTCTTCCATGGCATTCTTCGTGCCTTCATTGCGCGCTGCTTTCGACGGCCACCTGATCCAGAAGAGGACCACGGTTTCGTCCGGCTTGCGCTGGACGGCCATGGGGAAGGAAGTGACCTTGCCCTCCGGCAGGTCATCGCCCCAGCACTCGACCACTTGCAGGGCGCCGTGTTCCTCGAACACCTGCGCCACCTTCCTTGCGTAGTCAAGATAGCCTTGCTTGTTGGCCGTGGCAACGGTCGCTACGAATCCATCAATGTAGTTCATGCGGTTCTCCTGAGGTTGATGCCAGACCGTGAGGAGCGGAAGTTCGAACAATTCGCCCTCGGCATCAGGTGAGTTGGCTTCGGCCCTTGGTCCGCCGGGACGAATCTCAAAAGCTCCATCTGGCTTCGGCATAGCCATTCGAGGACCTTTCGAGCGCGCCGAAGAAGCCAGAGGTTGGTCCGAAATAGACCTGGCTTCCGACGACGAATTGCAGCCTGTCATTCACGGCGTAGCTGAGCTTCGCGCCCACCGTCCCGCCGCCGCGCCCCTGCCAGGCAACCCCGCTGATCTCGGCTTGGAGGGTCTCGTTCAGCAAGCGGTCGACGATGCGTACCGAAACGCCGCTCATATGGCGTGCAAGCTGGTTCGCCAGAACCTCCTCGCGCTGCGCGAGTGTGCGGCGCACGGGGTCGGCGATGTGGTCAGGATCCTGAAAGCCGTCGTTGCGACGGTAGAGATACTGAAGGTTCACGTTGAACTCGCCACCGAAGGTCCGCTCGATGCCCGCCACCAGGAACAGGTCGCTGTACTTGGTGAAGGCGGCCGGATCGTCGCGCCGTGGCCTTCGGGTATATGCCATCTCGGCGCGCAGGCCGTATTGGCCGACCGGCACGGCGGCGTCCGCTCCGTACATTTGGATGGGCTGATAGATGAAGTCCAGGTCGGTCGAGGTGCCCAGGCGAAGATCTGGCAGCTTGTCGATCGCGTGGGCGTAGGACACAGACCAGTCGACACCCGCTCCGGAATGATCGAGCTTCAGCCCGTATTGACCGGACGGGTCGTTTGGCCTGAGGTTGTGCGCCGTGAGTCCGGAAGGAAGTTGGGATATGGGAAATTGCGGTGTCCGCCATTCCGGCTGCCATACGCCGATGAGCCTGACCTCGCCGAAGCGCCTGTTCGCCTGGACTGCTACCGCACCAAGCCTCTGGTCCTCGTTGTCCGTGGTGAGAAGCGTCAGATCGCGCACGGACCACACATCAGTCGGGTTGATCTTGTCAGCGCGACCCCAGACGATGATCTGCCGGCCGGCCTTGACGTCGACATCGCCGAGTGGCCGCTCCACATAGCCTTCGCGCAGATCTGCCGATGTGCGTGAACCGCGCCGAAGGCTCTCGGCCTGGAGCCAACCATCCAGAAACGCCCTTGCGCCCAAGAATTGCCGTGGCGCCGCAGTGAACCAGGTGGACACAGCCGCGGCGCTGGCGTGGCGATCGACACTGAAATCGTGGGAAAACGCGCTTGCCCGCAGCGTCCCCGATAGCCCGAGAGCCTGCCAGGACGGCGGCGCATCGTCTGCGCGGGCGGAGAGTGCCACTGCCATTCCCGCCAGGGCGACGACGGCGACTTCAGTTTTCCAGGAATGCCGGCGTGAATTCGGCATCGCTGACTCCCACATTCGCCTTGAAGTTCGTCAGCTCGATGACCGTCTTGTGGCCGGATTGAGTGTTTTCCGCGGTAAGGCGCATGGCCTGCCACTTGTGATTCTTCGGATCGACTTCCCGGACATCTTCCTGGGTCAGGCGCTTCAGAAGCGCCCCCTGACCGTCGTAGATCTCCGTCTTGATCGCGATGTAGCTGCGCTTGTCGATCCAGCTGACCCGTTTGGAGTAGCCGCTGATGTCGGCGATCTGCGGCGACTTTGGAGTCGACTGAACCACCTCGCAGTCGAGGCCGGTGAAAGTCTCTTCGCGTAGCAGCGTGTGGTTCCAATCGTCGACGCGGTATCCAATGACGTCGCCGTAGGAAAAATCCGTGCCTACGAACGAGTCCTTCTTGTTGTTGGCCACCAGACGGCGCACCTTCTTCATGGCAGGCAGATAGATCCAGATATCGTCGTCGCCGCCGGAATGCTCGATGAGCAGGGTCTTGGTGCCGCGAATGTCGGCAGGGGCGTTGAAGACGACGATACGGCGGTTGTCCGTCGATCCGGGGAGAAGTTTTGTCTGGCCCGTCGTCTCGCGTACTCGCTCCTGTCCCTGGGCATTGATCAGGTGAAATACCGCATCCTGTGTCGAATCTGCCACCTTGGAGGCGGCGAAATCCAGCTTCATGAGTTCCTCCGCAGACCGAGGCGCTTCGGACGCCTGGGCGACGCCGGCTCCGACGAACACAGCCAAAAGCGCAGCCGAACTCGCTTTGGGAGCAATGGCGCTGGATGATGTTTTAGGAGACCGCATTTTCAAGGACTCCGGTGCTTGAGGGTTGCGCCTTGCCGAAGATGAACGCGGGCCGCAGGGCGAAGAGCAGGGCAGCGAACAGCGTCAGGGTCGAGAGCGAGCTCACGAGCATGGCGAGCGAGATCAGCAGGCCCATCCACATGTGCAGATAGAAGTCCCATGAGAGCATCAGCACGCCGAAGCCGCCGGCCACTGCGGTACTGACGAAAAGCGCGGCCTTGCCAGCGGAGAGGAAGGCGATCCGTTTCGCTTCGGCCTCGTTGTGACCTGTGCGCAACTCCTCGCGAAGGCGGAAACAGAGATAGATGGCGTAGTCGGCACCGATGCCGATGGCCATCGCCGACACCAGGGCGTTGGGGATGTTCATCGGAATGCCGAGCCACCCCATGACGCCGAAATTGACCAGCACCGTGGCGACCAGCGGGACCAGGACCAGCATGCCGGACAGGACGGAGCGGAAGATGAGCGCGGTGACGAGGAAGACGCAAAGCATGATGGCGCCAATGTTGAGCAGCTTGGTGCGCACCATTTCCTCGGTCAGCGCGAGCGTGTTGATCGATCCGCCGCCGACCTTGGCACTGACACCCGCGGGGAAGGTTCGCTCGGCAAGGCTTTCCAGGTCCTCAGCGGTCCTGGCCAAGTCGCGAGTGTTATCGGACTTGTAGAAGACCTGGATGACTGCCTTGCGGTAGTCGCTGTCGACATAGCTGTCGAAGTCCTCAGGTTCGCCCGAGCTGGCATAGAGCAGCAGGTACTGGGCAACCAGGTTCTGATCTTGCGGCAGGCCATAGGCGGCGGGGTGATCGCCGTTCACCGCCTGATTCATTCGCTTGATGAAGTCGGTGATGGCGAGCGTCCTGCCAACGAGGGGATCGGCGGAGAGGTGGGTTTGGATCGTCTCCATCGCGCGGAGGACCGCTGGGTTCTTGATGCCGTCAGCCACCCCCGTGTCAACGAGCAAGTAGAAGGTGGTGGTACCTGCCATGCGCGCATTCAGCTTGTCGTCCTCGAACTTGACCGGCACCGAGCGAAACAATGACTTGACCGAATTTTCGACAGTCACGCGGCTTCCGCCGAGGGCCAGTCCGCTGATGACGACCGCGGTCGCAACGAAGACAACGGCGCGGCGCTGGGTGACCAAGCCATACAGCCCGACCACGAAGCGATCCCAGGACGAGACCTGTCGTTCGCGGCGATATTCGCGATCCCCAGGGGGCGGCAGGATCGCGCGCAGAGCTGGAATGAAGGTCAACTCCAGCACCAGGGCGCTGGCCACGCCCAGCGCCGAGAAGATGCCGAAGGTCTTGATGGCCTTGATCTCGAAGACCGTCAGCGACAGGAAGCCCAGCGCCGCGACGACACAGGCGGCAACCATGATCGGGCCGACACTGCCCACGGCGTCGACGATCGCCTGGTGGCTTAGATCCTTCGGCATGAGGCCGGGTGTCCCGTCCTTCAGCTTGGAGAACTCCTCGTAGTAGCGTTTGAGGATCTGGACCGCGTGCCCTGCGGCGATGGCCATGATCAGGATGGGTGTCGTGGCATTGAACACATCCATGCCGGTACCGGAGATCGCCAGGGACGACACCGACCAGGTCACGGCCAGGATCGCCGTGACCAGCGGCAGGAACAGCGCCTGCAGCGTACGGAAGGCTTCCCAGTGCACCAGGCCGATGATCACCAGGGCGGCAGGAAGGAACAGGCCCATCCGTCCGGAGAATTTCTCGAGCCATGCCAGGAAGATCGGCTCGCCGCTCACGTTGATGTCGACGCTGGCGTCGCGTTCCGGGGTGATCGCCGCCTGGACCTCGGCGGCTATGGCCGACATGCCTCGCGGTAGTTCGCGGAACTCGGCGACGACCAGGGTCGTCTTCTCGTCGTGCGAGACGAGGATGTTTTCATAGGCTGGGTTAGCGGCGACCGCCTGCCTCAGTGCCGCCAGTCCCGCGGATGTGCGGGGCACAGGGTCCATCAGAGGCAGGACCTGCATGCCATCGGCAGTACCCGAAATGCTCTTGGCTTTTCGAGCGGACAGGCTCAGCACGCTAGTCTTGATCACGCCCGGCGATGCCATCAACCGCCCGGTAATCCGGCGGACCTTTTCCAGGATGTCGGGCTGGTAGATCGTTCCGCTGTTGGCCGTGATGCCGATGACCGCAGTGTGCTTGTTGCCGAAGATGTGCTCGACCTCGGTTCCGACGATCGCATAGTGGTTCGACCGCGGAATGAAGTTGTTGGAGTCGATGAGGATCTGCAGGCGCGGGATCTGGCTTGCGAAGCCGACCGTCACCAGGAGGCAGAGGGCGATCACGACGAAGCGGAATCGAATGACAAAGGATATCCAGCTTTTCATATCTGAGGACCTCGACGGGGCACGATGCGGAAAATCTCCGCACCTACTCCCAGGACGCGCGGAATGCTGGAAATTCATCGGTCGGGCGAAACGAAGGCCGTTCCGTCGATGCGCGGACCTGCCTCTCGGGCGTCGGCATTGCCGCAACCGCCGCATTTCAGATTTGAGCGAGGCAGGTCCTGGCAGCCGCCAAGGCAGGGGCCACCCCAGTCATGCAGCCGACGGCTGGACTTCGAGGCTACGGCCACCGCAAGCGCCGAGCCGCCTTCGGGGTTGAGCCTGACGAGTCGACCGATGAATTTCGAGCTGGTAATCCGTCATCACTAGTAGTCGTCTTTGACAGATGCGGATCGTGGAGGCTCCAGATGAGCAAATTGACCGGAAAGAATGTCGTGATATTGGGTGCCACCGGGGGCGTCGGGGCCGCAATCGTCCGACGTGCCATTGCGGAGAATGCGCGCACGCTGGCGGTTGCCAGGCGGCGTGGTCTGCTCGAACAACTCGCAAGGGATGTCCCCAAACTGGAGATCCTGGCGCTCGATGCGTGCGCTGAGGGCGCGCCGTCGAGAGTGTTCGACGCGATGGTGCCGGACTTGCTTGTCGTGTGCGGCGGAGCCCGCCCTCCAACGGCCCCGCTTCACGAGCTGACCTGGACGCAATTTGCCGTCAATTGGGAAAGTGATGTCAGGATGTCCTTCGAGTTCTGCAAGGCCGCTCTCAACACGCCATTACCACCTGGATCGACGGTGATTCTCATCTCGAGCGGCGCGGCATTGGGTGGATCGCCGATCTCGGGCGGTTACGCCGCGGCCAAGCGCACGCAGATGTTCATCGCCAACTATGGCCAGAAGGAATCGGACCGCCTGCAACTGGGCATCCGATTTGTCGCGCTGGCGCCTTCGATGATCATGCCGGACACGGACCTGGGCCGCCTCGCCATCGATGGCTATGCGAAGTACCTGGGTGTCTCGCCCGACAGCCTGGTTCGCGGAATGAAGAGCCCGCAATCGCCCCACGACGTTGCCGATGCCGTCAGCGAGCTATTTCCCGCTTCGACGTCATGGACAGGCAGTGCGTTTACCGTCGCTCACGATGGCATCGCAGCGGTAGGAAGAAATGACCAAGATCGTGTCTGATCAGCTTGCTTCATCGCTTGATGAGAAGTCGTTTTCAGCCCAGCAAGGCGTCTTTGCTCAGTTGACCGAGCCCCACCGCCGTCAGATAAGGGCTTACTGCTACCGCATGCTGGGCTCCCTCTCGGGGGCGGAGGATCTCACTCAGGAGACTTTCCTGAAGGCCTGGGATGCTTTCGACGAGTTTGAAGGTCGCGGCTCGTTCAAGGGATGGCTGTACCAGATCGCGACACGGCTTTGTCTCGACACCCTGCGCCAAGGAAAGCGCCGCTCGAGAATTCTGCCGGAAGCGGAATTCCCCCCGGCGACCGCCATGCCTGAGGGGCCACCCCTCATGGACGCCGTCTGGCTCGAGCCCTACCCGGATACTGAACTGGACAAGATTGCCGATGACGCGCCGAGCCCCGAGGCGCGGTACGAAACGCACGAGGCTATCCGCTTGGCTTTCGTTGCCGCAATCCAGTATCTGCCGCCGCGGCAACGCGCAGTGCTCTTGCTGATAGATGTATTGGGATGGTCGCCAGCGGAGACCACCACGCTGGTTGGAGGCTCCGTAGCGTCGATCAACAGTGCGCTGCAACGGGCTCGATCGGCGCTGTCGGCTCGCTATCCACACGGGCGTCCCGACCGCCGTTTCGAGGTGGCTCATGGCCAGAACATTCTGCTGGATCGATACGTCCGGACTTGGGAGGCGAAGGATCTCGATGGCTTCGTCGCCCTTCTCAAGGAAGACGCTTCCTATGCCATGCCGCCCCGGAAACAGTGGTACCTAGGGCGCGATGCAATACGTGGGTTCTTCAGCGTCGTATGGCGACAGTACGGTTGCTTCCGGCTCTTACCAACAGCTGCCAATCGACAGCCGGCATTCGTGCTCTATACGAAGAACGATGCCGACAAGAGCTGGTCGATTCATTCACTCCACGTGCTAACCGTCGATGAATTCGCCATCTCCCATCTCCTCATGTTCATGAGGCCCCTGGCCCCGGGCATTGCCCGAGCTTTCGGCTTCCCGGAAATGTTTAACTGAGCGTGGCGCCCGATTGACGCTGTCAAGGAGCGCCGGCATCTCGCGCACCGCGCCCTGGCTTCGGCGCTGGCGGGCCTGAGCGACCGCGCGATCAGCTGGCGGATGAAGGCGTCGCAGGCTCGGCGGCCGCGTGCCGCCGAGCGCTCCGGTCGACGCGTTACTTGCGTGCCTCCAGCACCAGGTTGAACGGCGTCTCGGTGGCGCGGCGGAAGTGCTTGAAGCCGGCCTGGTGGAAGACGTGGGCGAGGCGCCGTTCGCCCGCCTGCGCGCCCAGCCCGAGCTTGACTTCCTGCGACAGCGAATTGGGCGTGCAGATGCACGTCGAGGCCGCGTAGAACATGCGCCCGACCGGGTTGATGTTGTCGTCGAGCTCGTCATTGGCGAACGGCTCGACCAGCAGCACCGTGCCGCCCGGGTTCAACGCCTCGTGCGCGCGGTGCGCGGCGCCCACCGGGTCGCCCATGTCGTGCAGGCAGTCGAAGAAGCACACGAGGTCGAAGCCGCCGCCGGGGAATTCCCGCGCGGTCGACTTCTCGAAGGTCACGCGCCCGCTCACGCCGGCTTCCTCGGCACGCTGGCGTGCCTGGGCGATCGACTTGTCGTGGAAGTCGTAGCCGAGGAAGGTCGACTTCGGGAAGGCCTGCGCCATGATCACCGTCGAGGCGCCGTGGCCGCAGCCGATGTCTGCCACCTTGGCGCCTTTCTCGAGCTTCTCGACCACGCCGTCGAGCGCCGGCAGCCATTCGCTGACGAGGTGCGCCCGGTAGCCCGGCCGGAAGAAGCGCTCGGTGCCGGAGAAAAGGCAGGGGTGGTGGTCGGCCCAGGACAGCGCGCCGTCACCGCGCATCGCGGCCACCAGCTTGTCCTTGTCGAGGTACATGCTGGACAGCACGGACGCGCCGCCCGCCACGTAGACCGGGGAATCCTCGATGGCCAGCGCCATGGCCTGCTCCTCGGGCAGGCGGAAGCGTCCCTGGTCGTGCTCGACGTAGCC
>JAEKKW010000131.1 GCA_019510195.1 Lysobacterales bacterium
CCGGTCGCCTCGCGATGACGCTTGCTCGCCGAATAACTGGAGAAATAGCCGAGCATGCGTGGCAGGGGCCACTCGACACTCAGGTCGAATTGCGGAACATCGATCGCCGGGAACGGCCACGCATAGCCCGCATACGCCGCGTTGATGTCCTCGCGTTCCGGTGGCCAATAGGGAAGGATCATCGACTGGAAGGCATCGTTCACTGCACGCAGCGCCGGCGGCACGATGATGTCCTGGTAACCCCAGGTCACCAGCACGCCATCGGGCTTGAGCACGCGCGCCACTTCGGCGAAGTAGGCCGGGCGATCGAACCAGTGCAGCGCCTGTGCCACGCAAGCTGCATCAACGCTGGCATCAGGCAGGCCACAGCGCTCGCCGGGCTCGACCACGAAATCGACGTTGGCCAGCTTCGGCGCCTGCGCGATCTGCGCGGCGCTCGGATCGCTGGCATGCACGCGATCGAAACGCAGGGCGAGATCGCGGGTCGCCTGGCCGCTACCGCAGCCGGCTTCCCAGCACAGGCCACGCGCAGGCACGATCGACGCGATCCAGTCGAACAATGCCGGCGGGTACTCCGGGCGTGCGGCGGCGTAATCGGCCGCGACCGCGGAAAAGTGGTCGGAGAAATTCACGACCCCTTCCGCCGCAGCAACAGGCGCTGGTCCGGCCCGACCCGGCGCACGTCGATGATTTCCAATTCGTGGCGTTCGGCCATCGCCTCGATCGACAAGCCATCGAACATCGGGCGCGCGCGATCGCCCAGCAGCAATGGCGCAACATAGAACAGCAACTCGTCCGCCAGCCCGGCGCCGAGGAACGCACCTGCGAGCGTGGCGCCCGCCTCGACCTGGACTTCGTTGATCTCGCGACGCGCCAACTCGGCCAGCGCCGCGTGCAGGTCGAGATGATGTTCGTGCATCGGTACCGCGAAGCGTTGCGCGTTGAACTCGCGCGGCGGCTTGACGTCGGGTGCATGCATGTACAACGTCGGAATGTCGCCTTCACGGACATGGCCGCGCGCGATCGTCGCCAGTCCGGGATCGAGGACCACGCGCAACGGGGGCGCGTACGAGGCACCATCAGCCAGGCGCACGGTCAGGTGCGGATCGTCGGCGAGCACGGTACCGGCACCTGTCAGCAACGCGCCACAGCGCGCGCGCCAGCGATGGACGTCTTCGCGCGACTGTGGACTGGTGATCCATTTCGATTCGCCGTTGGCCAGCGCGGTGCGGCCATCGAGGCTGATGCCCTGCTTGACCCGCACCCAGGGGCGACCGCGCTCGACGCGCGCAAGGAAAGCCCGGTTGAGCCGGCGTGCCTGCGCTTCCATCAGCCCTGATGCAACTTCGATGCCGGCTTCCTGCATGCGCGCGAAGCCGGCGCCGTCGACTTTCGGGAACGGATCGCGCATCGCCGCGACTACGCGACGAACACCGGCGCCGATCAATGCTTCGCTGCACGGCGGCGTGCGCCCGGTGTGCGCGCACGGTTCCAGCGTCACGTAGGCGGTGGCGCCGTAAGCGCGGCCACCGGCGGCGCGCAGCGCCATCACTTCGGCGTGCGGCTCGCCTGCGCGTTCGTGCCAGCCTTCACCCACCACAGCTTCATCCTGGGTGATGACGCAGCCGACCATCGGGTTGGGCTTGGTCGTATAGGCGCCGCGTTCGGCGAGGCGCAATGCCCGCGCCATCATCGCGTGATCGAAAGCGGAAAACCGGTTCGCGGCGCTCATTGCGTCAGCGCTTCTTGTTCCTGTCGATCGACACCACGTCGCCGCCGAGCAATGGCAACTGCCCTTCGCCGGCGAGATCGTGTTCGAGGCGATCGAGCTCCTCTCGGAAATCGGCGGCGTCCTCGAACTTGCGATAGACCGAGGCGAAGCGCACGAAGGCGACCTGGTCGAGCTTGCGCAGTTCCGCCATCACGAACTCGCCGACGCGGCGCGACGGCAGCTCGCGCTCGGTGGTCATGCGCAGGTGGTGCACCACCGCGCGCACGCCGACCTCGATCTGCTCCTCGGACACCGGGCGCTTGTGCAACGCGCGATCAAAGCTCAGGCGCAATTTGCGCGCATCGAAATTCTCGCGCCGGCCGTCGGACTTGACGATTGCCGGCAGCTTCAACTCGATGGTTTCCAGCGTCGAAAAACGCTCCCCGCAGGCCTCGCACTCACGGCGGCGACGGATCGTCGCGCCATCGTCGGACACGCGCGAATCGATCACGCGGGTATCGGAGTGCTGGCAATAGGGACAATGCATGCGGGAGTCGCACGTCACGGAGACGGAATCCCTACACTTTAACGCATGCCGCCCCCGCCCAAGGAGAAAGCACGCATGTCCACGATCCAGACCCGCGCCCTTGCATGCATGCGCGCCGCGTCCCGCCTGTTGCTGGTTGTCCTCGCATGGCTGGCGTGCGCCACGGCGATCGCCGGCCAGCCGCCCGTTGCAGCTGGCGGCGTGGGCTACGCCACCTTCGAGACCCGGGATCCCGTGCGCGGCGGCCCGATGACGGGATACCTGTTCTATCCGGCGGCGGTCACTCCGGCCAAACCGGCACGGGTCGGGGTCTACGACATCGATGCGGTGGCCGATGCGCGTCCGCTGCCCGGCGCGAAGCCGCTGGTGCTGATCTCGCACGGCCATGGCGGCTCCGGCCTTGGCCATGCCGACCTCGCCACGTATCTGGCCAGCCACGGTTTCGTGGTGGCGACGGTCACCCATCCCGGTGACAACTTCCGCGATGCCAGCCTCGACGGACACGCGGAAGTCTGGGGCGGTCGACCGGTGCAGATATCCGCGGCCATCGACGCGCTCCTGCACGATCCGCGCTG
>JAEKKW010000108.1 GCA_019510195.1 Lysobacterales bacterium
AGCGCCACGCCGGCGCCAAGGATTCCTCCGACCTGATTCCCGGCCATGGCGGCATCCTCGACCGCGCCGACAGCGTGCTGGCTGCGTTGCCGGTGTTCGCGCTGGTCAAGGGTCTGCTGGGGCTGTGAGAACGTGAGCGCTTCCGCTCGCCCGGTGGCGGTCGCGGTATTCGGCGCGACCGGATCGATCGGTGCATCCGCGCTCGACGTGATCGCCCGCCATCCGCAGCGTTGGCGCGCCAGCGTGCTCGCTGCCGGCAGCCGCGTGGCCGAGTTGATCGAACTGTGCCGCCAGCATCGTCCCGATCACGCGGCGATCGCTGACGAAACGAAGTTCGAGACGTTGCGCGACGGCTTGCGCGACGCCGGACTGGCGACGCAGGCGCACGCCGGCATGGCCGCGATCGACGCGCTCGCCGGCAGTGACGCCTGCGAAGTGGTGGTGGCCGCGATCGTCGGCGCCGCCGGACTCGATTCCACCCTGGCCGCCGCCCGCGCCGGCAAGCGCCTGCTGCTGGCCAACAAGGAATCGCTGGTGCTGGCCGGCGAATTGCTGATGGCGACCGCACGCGCGCACGGCAGCACGATCATCCCGATCGACAGCGAACACAACGCAGTGTTCCAGTGCCTGCCGGTCGACGGCGATCGCAGCGCGCTGTCCTCGATCGTGCTGACTGCTTCGGGCGGCCCGTTCCGCGGCCGCAGCCGCGCCGAACTCGTCGACGTCACCCCGGCGCAGGCAGTGGCGCATCCCAAGTGGTCGATGGGCCCGAAGATCTCGGTCGATTCCGCCACATTGATGAACAAGGGCCTCGAGGTGATCGAGGCCCATCACCTGTTCAACCTGCCCGCCGAACGCATCCGCGTGCTGGTGCATCCCCAGAGCCTGGTGCATTCCCTGGTCGAGTTCGCGGACGGCTCGACGCTGGCGCAACTCGGGCTGCCCGACATGCGCACCGCGCTCGCGGTCGGGCTGGCGTGGCCGCGGCGCGTCGCCTCCGGAGTGGAACGGCTCGACCTGCTCCAGCACGGCACGCTGCAATTCGAGGCACCCGATCTCGAAACTTTCCCGGCGCTGCGCCTGTCCTACGAGGCGTTGCGCACCGGCGGCACCGCGCCGGCCATGCTCAATGCCCTGAATGAATCGGCGGTTTCAGCCTTTCTTCAGGGGAAATTGCGTTTCCTAGACATCCCTGCGCTGGTCGAAGACGGACTGGCGATGCTGCCCGTCATGGCGGCGACATCGCTGGACGTGCTGCGCGAGGCCGATCGCGAAGCACGCACAGTTGGTGGGCGCCTGCTGTCCCGCTACCCTGCCCGAGCCCACCCTCACGCATGAATGGTTTCTTCGGATCGCTGTGGTGGCTGCTCATCACCCTCGGGGTGCTGGTCACCTTCCACGAGTTCGGCCACTTCTGGGTCGGCCGCCACTTCGGCGTGAAGGTGCTGCGCTTCTCGGTGGGATTCGGCAAGCCGGTCTGGTCGCGCATTGGCCGCGATGGCACCGAATACGCCATCGGCGGCATCCCGCTGGGCGGCTACGTGAAATTCCTCGACGAGCGCGAAGGCGACGTCGCCCCGGATGACCTTCCGCAGGCGTTCAACCGCAAGCCGGTGTGGCAGCGCATGCTGATCGTCGCCGCCGGCCCCGTCTTCAACATCGTGCTGTGCGTGGCCCTGCTGTGGGGCATGCTGGTGATCGGCCGTCCCGACTATGCGCCGGTGATCGGCCACGTCGAAGGCATCGCCGCCGCGGCCGGCATCCAGCCCGGCGATCGCATCCTGCGCATCGATGGCGACGACATCCCGACCTGGAACGATGCCCTCCCGGCGCTGGCCCGCCACGCCATCGCCCACCAGGCGACAGCGATCGACGTCCGTGGCGCCGATGGCCGCGAATCCACCCATGCGCTGCGTCTCGACCAGTTGCCGGCGCGCATCGACGAACTCGAACTGCTGCTCGACATCGGCATCGAGCCGAAGCACATGACCGCGGCCCCCGTCGTGGGCGAAGTCGCCGCCGGCAGCGCGGCGGTGGGCCAGCTGCAAGCCGGCGATCGCATCCTGAGCGTGAATGGGGTGGCGATCGCCGCCTTCGAGGACATCCGTCCGCTGGTGCAGAAGGCCGCGCCGGGCATGGCGGTGCAACTGGTGGTCGAACGCGCCGGCACGACCCTGGGCGTGGCGATCGTCCCGGTCGCGCAGGGCAATGCCCGGATCATCGGGATCGCGCCCAAACCCGACGACAGCCGCCCTGGATACGACACCGTGCGCCGCCTCGGCCCGCTGCAGGCGATCCCCGCGGCGATATACGAGACCTCGGCCCTGCTCCATGACTCGGTGACGATGATCGGCCGGATGATCCGCGGCCAGGCATCGCGCGAAACGGTCTCCGGACCGGTCACCATCGCGAAAATCGCCAATGCCTCGGCCCAGATGGGCCCGGCGTACTTCCTGCGCTTCCTCGCCCTGATGTCGCTCAGCCTGGGCGTGCTCAACCTGCTGCCGATTCCGATCCTGGACGGTGGCCACCTCGCCATGTATGCCGTCGAAGCCGTGCGCGGCCGCCCCCTGGGCGAACGCGCCCTGGCCATCAGCCAGTCGATCGGCCTGATGATGATCCTCGGCCTGATGGGCCTGGCGTTCTACAATGACCTCTTTGGCCAGCTCCACTAGCCCCCCACCGGATTCGATGATGCGAAACCCCAGCCGTCAACTGCTTGCCCTCGCCCTGGCCGCCGCCCTGGCCACGCCCGCCTGGGCGCAGTCCATCGTCGAGCCTTTCCGGGTGTCGGACATCCGCGTGGACGGCCTGCAGCGCATCGCCCCCGGCACCGTATTCACCTACCTGTCGGTGGAACGCGGCGACATGCTCGACCAGGCCAAGGCCGAACAGGCGGTCCGCGCGCTCTACAAGACCGGCTTCTTCAGCGACGTCAAACTGGATCGCCAGGGCGACATCCTGGTGGTGTCGGTGGAGGAACGCCCGGCGATCAACAAGATCACCGTGACCGGCAACAAGGACATCAAGGACGACGACCTCAAGAAGCCGCTGAAGGAAATCGGGCTGACCGAAGGCGAAACCTTCGACCCAATGAGCCTGGACCGCGTGTCGCAGGAGCTGACCCGCCAGTACAACAACCGCGGCAAGTACAACGTCCAGGTCACGCCGTCGGTGACCAAGCTCGATCGCAATCGCGTCGACGTCGCCATCGCGATCAAGGAAGGCAAGGCCGCCAAGATCAAGCACATCAACATCATCGGCAACGAGAAATTCACCGACAAGCAGTTGATGCGCGGCTGGGAATCCAAGACCAGCAACTGGAGCAGCTGGTACAGCCGCGACGACCAGTACTCCAAGGAAAAGCTCTCCGGCGACATCTTGAAGCTGCAGTCCTACTACCTCGACCGCGGCTACATCGACGCCGATGTCAGCGATGACAATACCCAGGTCACGATCAGCCCCGACAAGCGCGCGATGTTCATCACCGCCGGCCTGAGCGAGGGCGAGCAGTACAAGGTGTCCGCGTTGACCGTCAGCGGCGACACCATCCTGCCCAAGGAAACCATCCAGAAGCAGTTCGACGCCTTCATCAAGCCGGGTTATGTCTTCTCGCGGCGCGCGATGGAAGCGGCCACCGATTCGGTGACGGCGATGCTGAGCAACATCGGCTACGCCAATGCCCAGGTCGTGCCCAACCCGACCGTGGATCGCGAGGCGCGCACCGTGGCGCTCGACATGCAGGTGCAGCCGGGTCCGCGCGTCAACGTGCGCCGCATCGTGTTCAAGGGCAACAACCGCACGGCCGACGACGTGCTTCGCCGCGAGATGCGCCAGTTCGAGGGCGCGTGGTATTCGCAGGCCGCGATCGACCGTTCCAAGATCCGCCTGCAGCAGCTCGGCTATTTCGAGAAGGTCGACATCGAATCGCAACCGGTGCCGGGCACTACCGACCAGGTCGACCTGGCGGTGAACGTCAAGGAAACCAACTCGGGCACGCTGAGCTTCGGCGTCGGCTATTCGCAGTTGGGCGGCGTGATGCTCAACGGCAGCATCTCCGAGCGCAACTTCCTCGGCACCGGCAACCAGCTGACCATCGCCCTGCAGCGCAGCGCCTACCAGAAGCAGATCTCGTTCAACTTCCTCAATCCCTACTTCACCAGGAACGGCGTCTCGCTCGGCTACAACGTCTACTACAGCGACACCAATTACGCCGACGCCAATGTCGCCAACTACTCGTCCAGCCAGGGCGCGGCGCAGGCGGTGCTCGGCCTGCCGATCACCGAATGGGATTCGGTGTCGTTCATGCTCGGCGTCGACCGCAAGAAGATCAGCGCGAACATCTATACGCCGCAGCCGATCTGGGACTACATCAACGCGATCGACCACATGACATTCAAGGCGTTCCGCGCGCGCGTTGCCTTCGGCCGCGATACCCGCAACGACGCATTGCAACCGGCGGTCGGCACCCTGCAGCGCCTGTCGCTGGAAGCGACCCTGCCCGGCTCCACCGCCAAGTACTACACGATGGAATACACCATCTCCAAGTACTGGCCGCTGAGCTCGTGGTTGGTCCTCAACGCGGTGGGCGACGTCGGCTACGGCAATTCCTATGGCGCCGTGCGCACCACCACCCTGCCGGATGGCCGCATCGTCAATTCACGCGGACTGCCGTTCTTCGAGAACTACTATGCCGGCGGCGTGTCCTCGGGTGGCCGCGTCCGCGGTTTCGTCGACAATTCGCTGGGCCCGCAGGCGGTCTCGGATTTCTACAGCTATCCGCAGCCGATGGGCGGCGCGTTCAAGACGGTCGGCACGCTTGAGACATTCTTCCCCAGCATCATCGATTCGCCGTCGGCACGCCTGTCGGCCTTCATCGACTTCGGCAACGTGTTCAAGGATCGCGCGTCGTTCAAGGCATCGGAACTGCGCGCCTCCACCGGTATCGCGCTGATGTGGCGCTCGCCGATGGGCCCGATCTCGATCAGCTATGCACTGCCGTTGCGCTACCAGCGCGCCGACAAGCCGGGCCAGTTGAAGGACCAGATCGAACGCCTGCAGTTCACCTTCTCCGGCACATTCTGACGGAGACGATGTGGGGGACGCAGCCACGGGGCATGCACGGAAAAAGCTTGCGCTTGCAGAGCTGGCGCAATGCTTCGGCCTCGGGCTGCGCGGCGATCCATCCATCCTGATCCACGGCGTCGCAACGCTGGCTTCGGCCAGCGACGGACAACTCGCCTTCCTTGCCAATCCGAAGTACCGCGGCCAGCTCGCCACGAGCACGGCTGCAGCGGTGATCGTGCGTAATGAAGATGCCGATGCCGCGACCACGCCGGTATTGATCGCGCAAGACCCCTACGCCGCGTTCGCGAAGATCGCGGCGCTGTTCGAAACGCGCGAAACGCATCCCGCCGGCATCCATCCGGGCGCAGTGGTCGCCGCAGAGGCGGTGGTCGATCCATCCGCGCACATCGGGCCGTTCGTGAGCATCGGTGCCCGCAGCCGCGTCGAAGCCGGCGCAGTGATCGGACCCGGTTGCGTGATCGGCGAAGACTGCGTGATCGGGGACGGTTGCGAGCTGGTCGCGCGCGTCACCCTGGTCACGCGCGTGCGCCTCGGGCGCAACGTGCGCATCCATCCCGGTGCGGTGCTCGGCGCAGCCGGCTTCGGCCTGGCGATGGATGCCGGCCGCTGGCTCAACGTGCCGCAGCTCGGCGGCGTGGTGGTCGGCGACGACTGCGAGATCGGCGCCAACACCACCATCGATCGCGGCGCGCTCGACGACACCGTGCTGGAAGAGGACGTGCGCCTCGACAACCAGATCCAGATCGGCCACAACGTCCGCATCGGCGCCCACACCGCGTTGGCCGGCTGCGTGGCTGTCGCCGGCAGCGCGCGCATCGGTCGCTACTGCCTGATCGGCGGCGCGGCCGGCATCGTCGGCCACATCGAGCTGTGCGACAAGGTCACGGTGACGGCGATGACGCTGGTCACCCATTCCATCCGCGAACCGGGCGAATATTCTTCCGGCACGCCTATGATGGAAAATAGGAAGGAGAATTCATGAGTAGTACCGCTGTTCAACTGCCGATCGACGCGGTCGGAATCAAGAAACTGCTTCCGCACCGCTACCCGTTCCTGCTGGTCGATCGCGTGATGGAGTTCGAAGCGGACAAGCGCATCCTCGCCTACAAGAACGTCAGCGTGAACGAGCAGTTCTTCCAGGGCCACTTCCCCGGCCATCCGGTGATGCCCGGCGTGCTGGTAATCGAAGCGATGGCGCAGGCCGGCGGATTGCTCGGTTATCTCTCGCGCGGCGGCGTGCCCGACAAGGACACGATTTCCTACCTGGTCAAGGTCGACGAGGCCAAGTTCTCGCGCATGGTGGTTCCCGGCGATCGCCTCGAGCTCGATGTCTCGATCAAGCGCGTCATCCGCAACATGACGCTCTTCACCGGCATCGCCCGGGTCGACGGCGAACAGGCCGCCTGCGCCGAGATCCTGTGCGCCGAGGTCAAGGCCGACTGATGGCCGCGGAGATCCATCCCAGCGCGCAGATCGATCCCGGCGCCCGCATCGGCGCGGACGTGCGCATCGGCGCGTTCAGCGTGATCGGCGCCGGCGTCGAGATCGGCGACGGCAGCTGGATCGGCCCGCATTGCAGCGTGACCGGCACCACTCGCATCGGCCGCGACAACCGCATCACCGGCCACGCCGCGATCGGCGGCGATCCGCAGGACAAGAAGTACCACGGCGAGCACACCACGCTCGAGATCGGCGATCGCAACACCATCCGCGAATTCGTCACGATCAACCGCGGCACCGGCGACGGCGGCAGCATCACCCGCATCGGCGACGACAACTGGCTGCTCGCCTACGTGCACGTTGCCCACGATTGCATCGTCGGCAATGGCTGCGTGTTCTCCAACAACGCAACCCTGGCTGGCCACGTCGTGATCGGCGACCAGGTGATCCTGAGCGGCTTCGCCGGCGTCCACCAGTTCTGCCGCATCGGCGCCCACGCCTTCATCGGCATGGGCGCATTCGTCAACGGCGACGTGCCGCCGTTCCTGATGGTGGCGCAGGAAAAATACGCGCGCGCGCGCGGCATCAACAGCGAAGGCCTGAAGCGCCGCGGTTTCGATGCCACGCGCATCGCCGCGATCAAGCGCGCCTACCGCGCGCTCTACATGGGCGAAACCAGGCTCGACGAAGCGAAGATCGAACTGGCGGAGATCGCCAACGGCAGCGACGACGTCCGCGCCTTCCTCGATTTCATCGAACGCGGCGAACGACCGCTGTTGCGATGAACCGGCCGCTGCGCATCGCCCTGTGCGCCGGCGAGGCCTCGGGCGACCTGCTCGGCGCCGACCTGGTGCGCGCCCTGCGCGAACGTTTCCCCGACGCCGGCCCCAATGAAATGCATTTCGCCGGCATCGCCGGGCCGAAGATGCGTGCCGTCGGCGTCGAATCGTGGCGGGATGCCTCCGAACTCAGCGTGATGGGACTTGCGGAAGTGTTGCGCCACTTGCCGCGACTGCTGCGCCTGCGTCGCGACTTCCGCCAGCGCGTTCTGGAATGGAAGCCCGACGTCTTCATCGGCATCGACGCCCCCGACTTCAATCTCGGCGTGGAGAAATGGCTGAAGGCGCGCGGCGTGCGCACCGTGCATGACGTCAGCCCGTCGATCTGGGCCTGGCGCGAGGACCGCGCGGAAAAGATCGGCGAGAGTGCGGATCGCGTGCTCTGCCTGTTCCCGATGGAGCCACCGATCTACGCGAAGCACGGTGTCGACGCGCGCTTCATCGGCCATCCGCTGGCCGACTCGATGCCGTTGCAGCCGGATCGCCCGGCCGCGCGCCGTGAACTCGGCATCGAAGGCACCGGCCCGGTGCTGGCACTGTTGCCGGGATCGCGCATGGGCGAAATCGCACGCATGTTGCCGATATTCCTTGCCGCCGCGGATCGCGTTGGCAAGGAAACCGCCGGTCTCGAAGTCCTGATTCCCGCCGCGGACGAGCACTGCAAACGCGCGATCGAATCACGCTTGCAACAAACGCCACTGGCACATGCGCGCACGCGCATCCTCGACGGCCACGCGCAACAGGCGATGATCGCCGGCGACGTGGTGTTGCTCGCCTCCGGCACCGCCGCGCTGGAAGCCATGCTGGCGAAACGGCCGATGGTGATCGGCCATCGCATCGCGCCGACGACCTACCGCATCGTCCGGATGTTCGGGCTGCTGAAGTCGCGCTTCGTCAGCCTGCCCAACATCCTTGCCGGTCGCGAACTGGTGCCGGAATGCCTGCAGGACGATTGCACGCCGGAGCGTCTTTCCGCCGAACTGTTGCACTGGCTGCACGATCCGCAGGCATTCGCCGCGGTCGAACCGGAATTCCTGCGCCTGCACGAGGAACTGCGGCGTGACGCCTCACGGCAGGCGGCGCAGGCGATCGCGGAATTGATCGCACGGGGCCATCCGCAGCCAGCGCCATGAATGCCGCGATCGCGCCCGAATCCGAATCCATGCCTCGCATCGCGGGGGTGGACGAAGCCGGGCGCGGCCCGCTCGCCGGCCCGCTGGTGGTCGCCGCGGTGGTGTTCCCGCCGGGACGCACGCCGGTGAACGGCCTCGACGATTCCAAGCAACTCAGTGCCCGTCGCCGCGAGGCGCTTTATCCGCGCATCATCGAACGCGCACTGGCCTGGAGCGTGATCGAGGTCGCAGTCGAGGAAATCGATCGCATCAACATCTACCAGGCGACGATGGCCGGCATGCGCCGCGCGCTGGAAGCGGTGGCCGCGGCGTGCGACATCGCCCGCATCGACGGCAATGCCCTGCCCAGGGACCTGCCGTGCCCGGCGGAGGCCTGGATCGGCGGCGACGCCCGTTGCCGGTCGATCATGGCGGCGTCGATCCTGGCCAAGGTGACCCGGGACCGCCTGATGGTCGATCTCCACCACCAATACCCCGAATATGGCTTTGACGGCCACAAGGGCTACGGCAGCCCCCGACATCTTGCCGCCCTGCGCCAGCACGGGCCCTGCCCGCAGCACCGCCACAGCTTCGCACCGGTCCGCGAGACGCTGATCGTGCAGGGCCAGCTGATCTGAGACCGCTGCCCCGAGACAGTCACCGGGCGCCGCCTGATCGGCCCCATGTCAAGCCTTGTCCCCGCACGTCCCCGCCCCTACCCTGATCCCTGACATCGGCGCGCATGCGCCACAGGGAGCGCATGTCGGCCCGTTTCGCCCATCTGCAGCTGCATAGCGAGTATTCGCTGATCGACTCCACCATCCGCCTCGACGGGCTGGTGCAACGCTGCGTGGAACTCGGGTTGCCTGCGGTGGCGGTCACCGATCGCAACAACCTGTTCGCCCTGGTGAAGTTCTACAAGCTGGCCGAGGCCGCCGGCCTCAAGCCGATCGCCGGCGCCGATCTCACCGTAGTCGATCCCGAAGGTGGCAACAGCCAGCTCACCCTGCTCTGCCGCGACCAGGCCGGCTATCTCGCGTTGTCGCGCCTGCTCACGCGCGCATGGATGCATGGCCATCGCCAGGATGGCGTCGGCATCGACAGCGCATGGCTGGATGATGAAAACCTCGCCGGCCTGTACGCGCTCGCCGGACGCGATTCCTCCGTCGGCGCGGCACTGCTCGGGGGTCGCGATGAACACGCGCAGGCGGAAATCGCGCGCCTGCAACGCCTGTTCGGCGATCGCCTGAACCTCGCGCTGACGCGTACCCGGCGCCCGCACGAGGACGCCTTCAACGCCTACGCGCTGCACCTGTCGAGCCAGCATTCGATTCCGGTGGTCGCCAGCAACGACGTGCGCTTCCTCGACACCGACGATTTCGATGCGCACGAAGCGCGCGTCTGTATTTCCACTGGCCGCGTGCTCGACGATCCCAAGCGCCCGCGCCCGTATTCGCCGGAACAGTCGCTGAAATCGGGCGAGGCGATGGCCGAACTGTTCGCCGACATTCCCGACGCGATCGACAACGCCTTCGCGATCGCCGAGTGCTGCAACCTCGAACTGCGCCTGGGCACCTATTACCTGCCGGCCTTCCCGGTGCCGTCCGACGAAACGCTGGACAGCTGGATCCGCGGCCAGGCGCACGCCGGCCTGCGCGCACGCCTGGAACAGCAGGAACCGGCCGAGGGCCATAGCGCGGCGAGCTATCGCGAACGCCTCGACCGCGAACTCGACGTCATCATCTCGATGGGCTTCCCCGGCTACTTCCTGATCGTCGCCGACTTCATCAATTGGGCGAAGAACCACGGCATCCCGGTCGGACCGGGCCGCGGTTCCGGCGCCGGCTCGCTGGTGGCGTGGTCGCTCGGCATCACCGATCTCGATCCGATTCCCTACGACCTGCTGTTCGAACGCTTCCTCAATCCGGAACGCGTGTCGATGCCCGACTTCGACATCGACTTCTGCATGGACCGCCGCGACGAGGTGATCGATTACGTCGCCGCGAAATACGGCCGCGACCGTGTCAGCCAGATCATCACCTACGGCACCATGGCGGCAAAGGCGGTGGTGCGCGATACCGGGCGCGTGCTCGGCTTCCCCTACGGCTTCGTCGACGGCGTTGCGAAGCTCATCCCGATGACGCTCGGCGTCGGGCTGGAGGACGCACTCGGCCGTACCGAGAAGGCGCGGAAGGATGACGCCTGGCGCAGCGACGAACTGATCGGCCGCTACGAAGCGGAAGACGACGTGCGCGATCTCATCGACCTCGCGCTCAAGCTCGAGGATCTCCCGCGCAACGCCGGCAAGCACGCCGGTGGCGTTGTGATCGCGCCGTCGCCGCTCTCCGACTTCTGCCCGCTGTTCGCCGAACACGCCGGCGCTGGCGAAGGCCGCAACCCGGTCACGCAGTTCGACAAGGACGACGTCGAAGCGGTCGGCCTGGTGAAGTTCGACTTCCTCGGCCTGCGCACGCTCACGATCGTCGACTGGGCGGTGAAGGCGATCAATGCGCGCAAGCCCATGGACGGCACGCCTGATGAAAGCAAACCGCTCGACATCACCAAGCTTCCGCTCGACGACGCCAAGACGTATGAGCTGTTCGCGCGCGGCGATACCGTCGCCGTGTTCCAGTTCGAATCGCGCGGCATGCGCGAGCTTCTGAAGCGCGCCCTGCCCGACCGTTTCGACGACTTGATCGCGCTGGTGTCGCTGTATCGACCCGGCCCGATGGACCTGATCCCCGACTTCATCGAGCGCAAGCACGGCCGCGCCGAGGTCAGGTATCCGCATCCACTGCTGGAACCGGTGCTCAGCCCGACCTATGGCGTGGTGGTGTACCAGGAACAGGTGATGCAGACCGCGCAGATCCTCGCCGGTTATTCGCTGGGTGGCGCCGACCTGCTGCGCCGGGCGATGGGCAAGAAGAAGCCCGAGGAGATGGCGAAGGAGCGCGTCAAGTTCGAGGAAGGCGCCAAGGAGCACCACCATCTCGAATCGCGCGTGTCGGGACCGATCTTCGACCTGCTGGAAAAATTCGCCGGTTACGGCTTCAACAAATCGCACGCCGCCGCCTATGCGCTGGTGAGCTACCAGACCGCGTGGCTGAAGACGCATTACCCGGCGGAATTCATGGCCGCGGTGCTGTCCTCCGACATGGACAAGACCGAGAAGGTGGTCGGCTTCCTCGACGAGGCGCGCACGATCGGACTCGCCGTATTGCCGCCCGACGTCAATGCCTCGCGCTACATGTTCGAAGCCGTCGATGCGAGGACGATCCGCTACGGCATCGGCGCGGTGAAAGGCGTCGGCCAGAACGCCTGCGAGGCGATCGCCGACGAGCGTGAACGCGGCGGCATCTTCACCGACATGCTCGATTTCTGCCAGCGCGTCGACATGACCAAGCTCAATCGTCGCGCGGTGGAAGCGCTGGTCAATGCCGGCGCGATGGATGGGCTCGGCGTCAATCGCCCCAGCCTGCTCGCGCAATTGCCGGAAGCACTCAAGGCCACCGAACAGCAGGCGCACGAACGCGAGACCGGCCAAAACTCACTGTTCGGCGGTGGCGGCAGCAGCGCGCCGACCTTGCGCATCGAATTGCCGGAAGTGGCGGACTGGTCGCTGTCGCGCAAGCTGGAAGGCGAACGCGACACACTCGGCACCTATCTCTCCGGCCATCCGATCGACCCCTATCGCGATGCGCTGAAGGCGCTGGTTGGCCATGGCTTGAACGATCTCGACGCGATCTGGGCCAACCGCAGCGCCGAGGAGAAACGCGGCTGGCGTCCCGAGAAAACCGTGGTGCTGGCGGGACAGGTGATCGCCTTGCGCAAGCGCGGCGAATCGCAGGCCTTCGTGACGCTGGAAGACGGCGCGGGCCGGATCGAGGTCGCGTTCTTCTCGGAAGCACTGATGGAATATTCGGCGCTGCTCACCCGCGACCGCATCCTGGTGATCGAGGGCGGCCTGCGCGAGGACGAGTTCAGCGGCGGCTACAGCCTGCGCGCGCGCCGCTGCTGGGATTTCGAACTGCTGTGCCCGAACGCCGCACGCAAGCTTACCGTGCGCATGGACATGCGCGTCCCCGGCGCGCTGCAGGCGCTCGACCAGGCCTTCGCCGAACACCGGCCCGGCTCCACCCCGATCCGCCTCGAAATGCTCCATGACGGCGCCCGCGGAGCCATCGACCTCGATGGCAGCAACGCCATCCGCGTCAGCGCCGGCCTCGCTGCCGCCCTCAAGGCCCAGCCGGGCGTGCGCGGGGTCGCGCTGGTCCTCGACAAGCCCTGGCTGCAGTGATGACGCCGCACCGTGCGTGCATTGGCGCGACACCGCACGCTGCCGTCCGGTCCTGTCATCCACCATCCGCTAGACTGTCCGCCTTGTTTCACCCAGACCCTCCATGAACCCGAACTACCTCGATTTCGAGCAACCCATCGCCGATCTGGAAGCGAAGATCCAGGAACTGCGCCAGGCCAGCACCGGCCCGGGGGTCAACATCGACAACGAAGTGCGCGCGCTGCAGGAAAAGCTGCGCCAGCGCACCGCCGTCATCTTCCGCGACCTCACGCCGTGGCAGATCTCGCAGATGTCGCGCCATCCGCAGCGCCCGTACACGCTGGACTACATCAAGGTGGTCTGCGACGAATTCCAGGAACTGGCCGGCGACCGCGCCTTCGCCGACGACCAGGCGATCGTCGGCGGGCTTGCCCGCATCGACGGCCGTCCGCTGGTGGTGATCGGCCACCAGAAGGGCCGCGACACCAAGTCGAAGGTGCGCCGCAACTTCGGCATGCCGCGCCCCGAGGGTTATCGCAAGGCGCTGCGCCTGATGAAGCTGGCCGAACGCTTCCAGCTGCCGATCCTCACCTTCATCGACACCCCCGGCGCCTGGCCTGGCATCGATGCCGAGGAGCGCGGCCAGTCGGAAGCGATCGCGCGCAATCTGCTGGAAATGGCCGGCCTGCGCGTGCCGATCATCTGCACGGTGATCGGCGAAGGCGGCTCAGGCGGCGCGCTGGCGATCGGCGTCGGCGACGTCACCAACATGCTCGAATACAGCACCTACTCGGTGATCTCGCCGGAAGGCTGTGCGTCGATCCTGTGGAAGGATGCAGCCAAGGCCAGGGATGCCGCCGAACAGATGGCGATCACCGCGCCGAAACTGAAGGCGTTGGGCCTCGTGGACAAGATCGTGCGCGAACCGATCGGCGGCGCGCAGCGCAATCCGCAACAGACGGCCAAGCGGCTCAAGGCGATCCTGCTCAACGAGCTGGCCACGCTCGAGGCGCTGTCCATTGACGAGTTGCTGGAACGCCGTTACCGGCGCCTGCGCAGCTACGGCGCATTCGAGAACGCCTGACGATTTGACGCGCCGCGGGCAACGCGGCACCGTGCCGGCATGCCGTCGAATCCCGCACTCCCGCTGATTGCGCCTTCCGCCACGATCGATGTCGCATCGGTGGTGGCCGGCCTCAGCGGCGGCCTTGATTCGACCGTATTGCTGCATCGCCTGCGCGACGGCACCGCGAACCTCCGCGCGATCCACGTCCACCACGGCCTGCATCCCGATGCCGATGGCTGGGCGGAACATTGCGCCGCATTGTGCATGTCACTCGATGTGCCGCTGAAAATCGTCCGCGTCGAAGTCGACCGCGATTCCGGGCTCGGACTGGAAGGCGCAGCACGCGCAGCACGCCATGCCGCGTTTGCGGCGGAATTGCAGGATGGCGAAGTATTGGCGCTCGCCCACCACCGCGACGATCAGGCGGAAACCTTCCTGCTGCGCGCATTGCGCGCTTCCGGACCGGACGGGCTCGCGGCGATGCGGCCGTGGCGGCGGTACCAAAACGGCTGGCTGTGGCGACCGCTGCTTGAGACGCCGCGCGCGGACATCCGCGCCTACGCGCGTGCGCATGAACTGGCATGGATCGAGGATCCCTCCAATGCCGACAACACGCCCGATCGCAATTTCCTGCGCAACGAAGTGATGCCCGTGTTGCGGCAGCGCTGGCCGCAGGCGGCGGCAGCGTTGGCAAGGAGTGCGGAACTCGTGGCGCGAATGTCGGATCGCCATGCGCATGAAACCGATCTCGAGCTGCAGGCCTGCCGTCGCGACGATGGCGATCTCGACGCGGCCACTTTGCAGCGGCTTCCTGCATCGTTGCGCGCCGATGTCTTGCGTCGATGGGTGACCGGGACCGGACTGCCGCCGCTGCCCGCCAGCGGCATCGACGCGATCGAATGGCAGCTGTTGCCCGCGCGCGTCGATGCACAAGCGGAATACCGCTGGCAGCAGGCACGCATCATGCGCTGGCGCGATCTTCTCCACGCCGAACCACTGCATCCGCCGCTGGCCGCCGATTTCCGCGTGGAATGGAACGGTCGCCAGCCATTGCCACTTCCCGATGGCACGCGGCTGGAACTGCTCGGCACGCCTGCCTTCGATCATCCCGTCCGGGTGCAGGCCCGCCGCGGCGGCGAACGCATTCGCCTGCCTGGCCGCGACCATTCGCATTCGCTCAAGCACGCCTTGCAGCAGGCTGACGTCCCGCCCTGGCTGCGCGAACGCCTGCCGTTGTTGATCGAGGGCGATGAAGTCCTTGCGGCAGGCGATCTGCTTTCCGCGCGCCTGCGCGACTGGTTGCAGGAACGCCACGCGACACTGCATTGGCGCTACGATTGACCCATGGCCCGCAAATCCACATCGTCGTCGCAGGATCCGTCCCCGGTCGCCACCTTCGAAACCTCGCTCGACGCGCTCGAAGCGCTGGTCGAGCGCATGGAACAGGGCAATCTCGGCCTCGAGGAATCGCTGTCCGCCTACGAACGCGGCATCGGCCTCTATCGCGAATGCCAGGCGGCGCTGGAACAGGCCGAGTTGCGCGTGCGGCTGCTCAGCGACCTCGACGCCCCGGAATCGGCCCGCCCCTTCCCGGATGATTCGACGGATCGTTCCGGTGATGCCTGATCCCGCGGCGCTGCTCGCCGACTGGCGCACACGCATCGAAGCCGACCTCGACCACGTCCTCGCCGACACCTTTGCCAGCACGCGCCTCGCCGACGCCATGCGCCACGCGGTGAAGGCCGGCGGCAAGCGCATCCGTCCCTTGCTGGTGCATGCGGCGGTGCATGCCCTGGGTGGAGATGGCGAACGCGCGCGTTCGGCCGCAGTCGCCGTCGAACTGCTCCACACCTATTCGCTGGTCCATGACGATCTGCCGGCAATGGATGACGATGCATTGCGTCGCGGCCAGCCGACCGTGCACGTCGCCTTCGACGAAGCCACCGCGATCCTCGCCGGCGATGCCTTGCAGACGCTGGCGTTCGAAATACTGGCGAATGGAAACCTGCCCGCGGACGCCTGCGTGAAACAACTGCGCGAACTGGCGCGCGCCTCCGGCATCGACGGCATGTGCGGCGGCCAGATGCTCGATCTCGAAGCCACCGGTGCTGCCGGCACGCTGTCGATCACCGAACTGGAACGCCTGCACGCGCTCAAGACCGGCGCCCTGCTGCGCGCGGCGGTACGCATGGGTGCGCTGGCGGGGAATGCCGACGAGGCACAACACGCGGCGCTCGATCGCTACGCCGACGCGCTGGGTCTCGCCTTCCAGATCCGCGACGACCTGCTCGACATCGAAGGCGACAGCGCC
>JAEKKW010000123.1 GCA_019510195.1 Lysobacterales bacterium
CATTCGGTGACTTCGGGATGCCGGTGGATCGCCGCCTCGAAGGCGTCCAGCGCCGCGCGCCCCTGCTGGTCCAGCGTCACCAGCACGAAGGCGGTGCCAGGGAGGCCGGCCGCCTTCTCGTCCAGCAGCATGACGTAACGCGCGATCAGGCCTGATTCTTCCAGCAGCTTGACCCGACGCAAGCAGGCCGAAGGCGACAGATTGATCTTCTGGGCAAGCTCGAGATTGGTCAGGCGTCCGTCCTCCTGCAGCAGGCGGAGAATGGCGCGGTCGCGGTCGTCGATGGCGGGCTCGATTATTCGCATCTCATGCGATCAATTTCATGATTGATGGTCAATAGTGCGACGAACACGCCGCAGGATCAACGATTTTCGCGCCAAAATGCGCAATCCTTCACCCATACTCCCCGTCTTCACCGTCGGCCCGCCGACACCCAACCATGGAGCAACCCAGTCATGCGTATCGGCGTCCCCAAGGAAATCAAAGTCCACGAATATCGCGTCGGCCTCATTCCGTCATCGGTGCATGAGCTCGTGCACCACGGCCATGAAGTGCTGGTGGAGAAGGGCGCGGGCCTCGGCGCCGGCCTGACCGATGCCGACTACGTCGCCGCCGGCGGCAAGATCGTCGAAACCACCGACGAGATCTTCGCCAGCGCCGACATGATCGTGAAGGTGAAGGAACCGCAGGCGGTGGAGCGCAAGAAGCTGCGCCCGGGCCAGATCCTCTTCACCTACCTGCATCTCGCCCCCGACGCGCCGCAGACCAGGGACCTGATCGATTCCGGCGCGGTCTGCATCGCGTATGAAACGGTGACTGCCGCCAATGGCTCGCTGCCGCTGCTGACACCGATGTCGGAAGTGGCCGGCCGTCTTGCTCCGCAGGTCGGTGCGCATTCGCTGGAAAAGGCCCAGGGCGGTCGTGGCGTGCTGCTCGGCGGCGTGCCGGGCGTGCCGGCGGCGGAAGTGGTGATCCTCGGCGGCGGTGTGTCGGGCACGCATGCCGCGACGATCGCGGTCGGCATGGGCGCCAAGGTGACCGTGGTCGACCGTTCAGCCGATGCGCTCAAGCGCCTGGCCGCGCAGTTCGGCACCTCGATCTCCACCGTGTTCTCCACCCGCGCCGCGATCGAGGAGCTGGTACGCCGCGCCGACCTGCTGATCGGCACCGTGCTGGTGCCGGGCGCCGCGGCACCGAAGCTGGTGACGAAGGACATGGTCAAGACCATGAAGCCGGGCGCGGTGATCGTCGACGTCGCCATCGACCAGGGCGGCTGCGTGGAAACTTCGCACGCCACCACCCACGCCGATCCGACCTACGTCGTCGACGGCGTCGTGCACTACTGCGTGGCGAACATGCCGGGCGCGGTCGCGCGCACCTCGACCTTCGCACTCAACAGCGTCACCCTGCCGTTCACCCTGGCGCTGGCCAACAACGGCTGGAAGAAGGCGCTGGCGCTGGACGTGCATCTGCGCAACGGCCTGAACGTGTGCGACGGCAAGATCACCTGCGAACCGGTGGCCGAAGCGCACCACCTGCCGTACGTGCCGGCGGAACAGTTGATCGGCGCGTAAGCACTTCACACGCGCTGGTGGCACGAAAAAAAGGACGGATCGCAGGATCCGTCCTTTTTTGTTTGACGCGTGCCCTTACTTCTTTCCGGCGACCGGCTTGCCGTTGGCGTCGACCACCGTGACCTCGCCGAGATTGAGCGCGCGCACCGGCGCCTCGATCTTCTTGAGGTCACCGACCACCACCCAGGTCAGCGCATCGGGATTGATCGCCTTGACCGCATCGGCCACCTGCGCCGGCGTCAACTTCGCGATCTCCTCGTTGCGCACCTGCACCCAGTTGTCGGGACGCCCGTAGCGCACGATGCCGGTCATGGTGCCCAGCACCGCGCCTGCGGTTTCGTACGCGCCTGGCTGGCCGCGCAGTTCGTTGTTGACGACCTTGGTCACCTCGTCCTGTGTCGCCGGCTTCTTGCCACTGGCGTAGTCGCTGATCTCGCGGCGCGCCTCGGCAATCGATTCCGCGGTCTTGTCGATCTGCACCGGCGCCATCGCCAGCCACGGGCGCTGGTTCTGCGCATCCACGGTCATGCTGCGCGCGCCGTAGGACCAGTGCTTGTCTTCGCGCAGGTTCATGTTGAGGCGCGAGGAGAACACGCCACCGAGGATGTCGTTGGCCATCGCCAGCTTCACCGCGTCGGGATCGCGCGTCGACGGCACCAGTTCGGCGGCGATGATGTTGGCCTGCACCGCGCCCTGCTGGTCGATCAGGAACACGCGCGGCTTCGATGGCAGTGCCACCTGCGGCACGTTCACCGCCTTCGGCGCGGCGCCTTCGCCCTTCCAGTCGCCGAGATGGCGATTGAGCACCGGCAGCAGCTTGTCCAGCGTGGTGTCGCCGACCACGACCAGCGTGGCGTTTTCCGGGCGCACCCAGGCACGGCGATAGGCTTCGAGATCGTCACGCGAAATCGCCGCCACCGACGCTTCGGTGCCGGAGCCGGTCATCGGCATTGCATAGGGATGGTCTTCGCCGTACAACAGCGGCGGCAGCACGCGCAACGCCGCGGTGGTCGGCCGCGCCTTCTCCTGGCGGATGCCGGCGATGCGGGTCGTCTTGACGCGATCGATATCGGCCGGCGCGAACGTCGGCTTGCGCAGCATGTCGGCAAGCAGGCCCACCGATGCATCGAGCTTGGCGGTCAGCGCCGACAAGGTGACGGACGAACCGTCCAGACCCGCGCTCGAACCCAGATGC
>JAEKKW010000124.1 GCA_019510195.1 Lysobacterales bacterium
AGCCCGGGATCCTCCGCCAGCATGACGGGCTTGCTGGCGGCGGTCGCATCGGTGATCCGCAGCCGCAACTTGCGCTTCACCGACCTCAGCGTCATGTCGATGAACCTGGGCATGCGGAACGGGATATAGACCCAGCCCGCCATCCCGGCCCGCCGCGCCGCGATCGTTGCCGGACGCTCGCCGCCGCGATAGACCGGCGTGTAGAAGATCATGCTGCGCACGCCGGGCTCGCCATCGTCGAGGAACAACTCGACCGGTCCGGACAACCAGGGATGCCCGCTTTCCATCGCGTGCTGCATGGCTTCGCGGCGCGTCGTTTCAACGTACATGTCACGACCGATCAAAGACTGCGTCGCGCGCGTCGCCGGCGCGAGGTAGATCACCGGCGCGTATTCCGGACGTATTCCCCAAGGCTGGATGTTGATCAGTTTGCCGGTGCGCTCCTTCCAGTCCTGCTGGAAACGCATCAGGTCGACGCGATCGATGTAGGGGCCGTAACCGAGGCCGACCACCGCCGTGTAGCGCTGTTCGAGATCGAGGCCGGCGACATAGCTCTGCCATTGATCTTCGGTCGGCAAGGAATCCCCCGCCATCAGCGATGCACCGCCACGCATGATGAGCTCCAGCGCGTCGAGGCGCTGGCGCAACAGCGATTCGACCAGGTCCGCCTCGGAATTGAGTTCGGCCATCGTCTCGCGATGGGCCACCGTCTGTTCGTTGCGCCAGATCAGCAACACCATGATCGTGGCGCAGATTCCCGCCAGCACGCCGAACAGCATCGGTGCGTGCCGGTTGAATTGATCGTGGGAATCGCCCTGATTCGGCATTCAGGGATTCTGCCCTATACTGGCTGCGTCGGCGAGACAACGGTTCCCGGGGATGCACTGGATTCGACGGGGGTTGCGAAATCGCTTGGCGCATGCCGAGGGGGTAGCTTTCCTCGTTAATCCAGCTGCAAAAACTCAGACGCCAACGACGACGTCTACGCTCTGGCCGCTTAAGGCCTAGCCCCGAACCCGCTTGTGCCCGTGCTCGCGGATGTAGGGTCATTATCACGGGATGGGAACCGGCGGCGACCCGTCAACCGGTTCCGAGATCAAAGCGGGTATGGATGATGGTGTGCCTCGCACGGTGTGTTGCCATCATCCGAGATCAAACACCGGGCTAAGCATGTAGTGCCGGGCATGGAGTGCCTTCGGACGCGGGTTCGATTCCCGCCATCTCCACCAACGACGACCCCGGATTCGCAGGAATCCGGGGTCTTTTGTTGGCACGGTTTGTTTGTATGCTGCAGGTATCGCCACGATCGATGCATGCCATGAAGATCCGTTCCTTCCGCCTCGGGGTGCTGCGCATCCCGCTGAAGACACCGTTCAAGACCGCATTGCGCACGGTGGAACAGGTCGAGGACGTGGTGTTCGCGCTGGAGACCGACGATGGCCGCATCGGCCACGGCAGTGCGCCGGCCACGGCCGCGATCACCGGCGACACCCACGGTTCGATCATCGACGCGCTGCGCAGCCACATCGGCCCGCGACTGGTTGGTGGCGACATCGCCCGACTCGGCCAGCTCGCCGCGATCGTGCAAGGCGCGCTGATGCACAACACCAGCGCCAAGGCCGCAGCGGAAATCGCCCTGCATGACCTCTGGGGCCAACTGCACGATGCACCGCTCTACCAGTTGCTGGGCGGCGGTGATCCCCGTCTCGACACCGATATCACCATCAGCGTCGACGGCATCGACAAGATGGTCGCCGACAGCCTCGACGCGCTCGCGCGCGGCTTCACCTCGCTCAAGATCAAGGTCGGCAAGGACATGGCGACCGACATCGAACGCATGCGCGCGGTGCACTCGGCGGTGGCGGGTCGCGCCTCGCTCCGGCTCGATGCCAACCAGGGCTGGACGGCACGCGAGGCGATCCATGCCATCCGCACGCTGGAAGATGCCGGCGTCCGCATGGAACTGGTGGAACAGCCGGTGAAGGCGCACGACATCGATGGCCTGCGCGAAGTCAGCGCAAACGTGCGCACGCCGGTGATGGCCGACGAAAGCGCGTTCGGGCCGCGCGAGGCTGCCGAGCTGATCCGCACGCGCGCCGCCGACATCATCAACATCAAGCTGATGAAGGCCGGCGGCATTTCCAACGCACTGAAGATGGCCGATATCGCCGCCGTCCACGGCACCGAATGCATGATGGGCTGCATGCTGGAAAGCCCGATCGGCGTCAGCGCGGCCGCGCATGTCGCGGTGGCGCGTTCGGCCACGATCACCAGGATCGACCTCGATGGCCCGTCGCTGTGCACGCGCAACCCGGTGCATGGCACGACGGTATTCGATGAAGCGGCCATCGCCCTCGGGGACGCGCCGGGACTGGGGATCGAAAGCATCGACGGGATCGAGTGGCTGGATTAGAACGGCCACCAGCCGCGACCGGTCATCGCGTAACGATCCGCCGCCTGCTCGAAGCGGTTGCCATGGCTGACGCCACCACACAACAGGTACAGCGGCAGGAACAGCACGCCCAGCACCATGTACTGGTAGACATGCGCGCGTTCGTGATCGCCGAGCACGATCGCCGGCGTCTGCGCGAGACCGGCGCGTTGGGCATAGGTCACGCACGGGCAGTCGAGCGTATCGCCGGTGTGGAGGATGACATTGCCGAAGGTGATCGCCCCGCCCGGCCCCCACGGCCAATGCTGGAACACCAGGGCGAGGTCAGCGCGCCGCCAGCGCAGGCGCGCGCCGAACGGCAATGCGACCAGGCCCG
>JAEKKW010000109.1 GCA_019510195.1 Lysobacterales bacterium
CAGGGTCATCGCCTTCGGGTAATAGACATCCTTCGGCGTCGACGCCAGCGCCTTCGGGCGGATGGAGATCTGGCCACCGAAGTGCCAGTCCTTGGTGCCACGCTTGCCGACCTGGCTGATCACGCCGCCATCGGAACGGCCATACATGGCGCTGTAGCCGCCGGTATAGGTTTCCTGTTGTGCGATCGAGCCATACGGCAGGCTCAAGCCGCCGATGTTCGCCAGCGGATCGGACACGTTGAAGCCGTTGATGTAGTACGCGTTCTCGGTCACGCTGGAGCCGCCGAACGATACCGCGCTGCCGAAAAACCCGCTGCCTTGGACAGTGCCCGGCGCCAGCAGCGCGATGGCTTCGGCGCTGCGCCCGACCGGCAGCACGGCCAGATCCTTCGCAGTGATGACGGTGCGCGAATCGACCTGGGTCACGTCGATGCCGGCGCCCATCGAAGTCACGGTGATCGTGCCGAGCTCATTTCCGGTGTTGGCCTGCGCACCCGCAAATGACACTTCCGTCCCCGAGCTCACTTTCACCAGTACCTGCCTGGTGCCGACGACCTGATCGCCTTTCTTCGCTGTGACGGTGTAATTGCCGATCGGCAGGTTGCCGGCGTTGTAGCGACCGCTGCTGTCTGCAGTCACCGTGCGTGCGAAGCCGGTGTCACTGACCAGCGTGATGGTTTCGCCGGGCGCGGCGTTGCCGTAGACGGAACCAGTTGTCGACTGCGCATGAACGACGCCCGCGAAACAGAAACCGAGCGCGATGGTCAGCGCGCTGCGCTTGACGCCGGATTTGATGGAGATCGAATCGAATGCCATTGAAGTGGACTCTCGTGGATGACGATTCGACTATGTGTCGGAAAAATTTCTTGAACAAGATGTTTACAACCCATTTATGGATTGGCATCGACAAGTGATTTCGAATTGGACATCAAGAACAAACCGGACCAATCGTGGATTTTTCGGGCAGGAATTGGTCTTGGATCGCGCTTGATCGCAATGCAGCGTGCTTGATGTCAGTGTCGCCGCGCCAGGTATCGCGAACCGCAATACCCGCACCAGATTCCGAACAGCAGGTGCATGAACACGCTGGCTTCGATCCATTCCGGATTGCCGAACTTCGGCCAGCCCACCGGCGTGATCGGCAACACCACGAAATTCATGAAGACGTACAGGAGCAAGCCATAGAGCGCACCCCACGCCACCCAGTGCCTGTTGAACGCCGGCTTGAACGAAACAAATTCAATCCACGCCAACACCATGCAGACGGCGATGAAGAAGTGGCAGGCCGCGCCGACGGCAACACTCGTGTTCCCCAGCACTGCCGCCTGTTTCCCGTAAACGCCGCGCGCGATCGACTGGAACACGTCCGTGACCGTCACACCCTTGCTTCTCCAGAACAGCCAGGCGAAGAGAATGTCGACACAACCAAGAACAATGCCGCCAATCACGGCATGGGAAAGCATGCCCGCGGCTTTCGAATTTTCAGGCGACTGTTTTCCTGCTGCTGCAAGCACTGACATGTCGTGATCCAGGCACGGATGGGATCGACGAACTATGCTGCCCACCCCGGCGGAAGATCGGGCCAATTCCGCGAATCCGGCCGCAACCAATCCATCAGCCCGGCACGTGCACCTGGCCGATCATCAACACGCGTGCACTGCGCGACATCACTGCCTTGGTAACCGTCCATGCGCCGTCGCGTCGTTCGGCGCTGGCACCGACACGCAGGGTTCCGGATGGATGGCCGAAGCGCACCACGCCGCGCGGCGTTCCGCCCGCCGCTTCGCACACCAGCGTGCCCGGCACGGCAGCGGCCGTGCCGATCGCAACCGCGGCAGTGCCCATCATCGCGTGATGCAGCTTGCCCATCGACATCGCGCGCACCAGCACGTCGACATCACCGGCCTTGACGGTCTTGCCTGCCGAATTGACATAGTCCTGCGGCGGCGCGACGAAGGCGATCTTCGGCGTGTGCTGGCGCGTGGCGATCTCGTCGAGCGATTTGATCAACCCCATTTTCAACGCACCATGCGCACGCAGCGTTTCGAAACGCGCGAGCGCCGCGGCGTCGCCATTGATCGCATCCTGCAATTCGCTGCCGGTGTAACCGATGTCGGCGGCGTTGACGAAGATCGTCGGGATGCCGGCATTGATCAGCGTCGCGCGCACGCGATCGTCCTTCAGGCCGATGCCCGGAACCTGCAGTTCGTCGACGACATTTCCGGTCGGGAACATCGCGCCGCCCGCGCCCTCTTCGTCGGCACCCGGATCAAGGAATTCCAGGCGGATTTCCGCGGCCGGGAAGGTCACGCCATCGAGTTCGAAGTCGCCGAGTTCCTGTACTTCGCCATCGACCATCGGCACGTGGGCGATGATGGTCTTGCCGGTATTGGCCTGGAAGATCCGCACTTTGCATTCGCCATCGCGGGGAACGCGCGCGGGATCGACCAGGCCATGCGCGATCGCGAACGGGCCGACCGCCGAAGTGAGGTTGCCGCAGTTGCCGCTCCAGTCGACGAAAGCCTTGTCGATGCCGACCTGTCCGAACAGGTAGTCGACGTCGTGACCGGGCTTCGCGCTTTTCGCGACGATCGCCGTCTTCGACGTGCTCGAGGTCGCGCCGCCCATGCCGTCGATCTGCTTGCCGTAGGGGTCGGGTGAGCCGATCACCCGCATCAGCAGGGCGTCGCGCGCGGCGCCGGGCACGCGCGCGGCTTCAGGCAGATCATCCAGCGCGAAAAACACGCCCTTCGACGTGCCGCCGCGCATGTAGGTGGCGGGGATTTTGATCTGTTTTGACTTGTTCACGATATTCATGGCTATTGAATGAATTCACGCGCGGCGGCGCAGTTGAATGTTCCGGCGCCGGGCAGCTTCACGCGGCGCGATGTTCGAGGAAATCCTGTGCGAACCGCTGCAGCACGCCACCGGCTTCGTAGATCGAGACCTCCTCGTCGGAATCGAGGCGGCACAGCATCGGCACGTCCACGCGCTCGCCGTTCCTGCGATGGATCACCAGCGTCAATGTCGCGCGCGGCGTGCGTTCGCCGACCACGTCGTAGGTCTCCGTGCCGTCAATGCGCAATGTCTTGCGGTTGGTGCCGGGCAGGAATTCCAGCGGCAGCACGCCACCGGCTTCGTAGATCGAGACCTCCTCGTCGGAATCGAGGCGGCACAGCATCGGCACGTCCACGCGCGACGCCGGCCAGGCGCACGCCCTTGGCCGCCCAATCGCGCGAACTGCCCTGGCCGTAATCGGCGCCGGCGATGATGATCAACGGCTGGCCGCGATCCATGTAGGTCTCGATCGCCTCCCACATCCGCATCACTCGGCCGTCGGGTTCGACGCGCGCCAGCGATCCCTGCTTCACCGCGCCGTCGACCACCGCCATTTCGTTGATCGTTTTCGGATTGGCGAAAGTCGCGCGTTGCGCAGTGAGGTGATCGCCGCGATGGGTCGCGTAGGAATTGAAGTCTTCTTCCGGCAGGCCCATTTTCGCCAGGTATTCGCCGGCGGCACTGCTGGCGAGGATCGCGTTCGACGGCGACAGGTGATCGGTGGTGATGTTGTCGCCGAGCACCGCCAGCGGACGCAATCCGAGCAGCGTGCGCTCGCCGGCCAGCGCGCCTTCCCAGTACGGCGGGCGGCGGATATAGGTGGACTGCGGACGCCACGCGTACAGCGGGTCGACACGCACGCCATCGTCGCCGTGGCGGCGGAACATCGGTTCGTAGACCGCGTTGAACTGTTCGGGTTTCACCGCCGATTTCACGATCGCGTCGATCTCGGCATCGTCCGGCCAGATGTCCTTGAGGTACACCGGCGTACCGTCGGCGCGATGGCCCAAGGCATCCTTTTCGATGTCGAAGCGCACCGTGCCGGCGATCGCATAGGCGACCACCAGCGGCGGCGACGCGAGGAAAGCCTGTTTCGCATAAGGATGGATGCGGCCATCGAAATTGCGATTGCCCGAGAGCACGGCGACCGCATAGAGGTCGCGGTCGATCACTTCCTGCTGGATCTTCGGATCGAGCGCGCCGCTCATGCCGTTGCAGGTGGTGCAGGCGAAGGCGACGATTCCGAAGCCGAGCTTTTCCAACTCCGACTTCAGCCCGGCCTCTTCGAGATACAGCGCGACCGCCTTCGATCCCGGCGCCAGCGACGACTTCACCCACGGCTTGCGGATCAGTCCGGCGCGATTGGCATTGCGCGCGATCAGGCCCGCCGCGATCACGTTGCGCGGGTTCGATGTATTGGTGCAGCTGGTGATGGCTGCAATGATCACCGCGCCATCGGGCATCAACCCATTCGCCTCTTCCGAACGACCGGCTTCCAGTTTCGTTTCGTCGGCGATGCCGCGCGACTGCAGTTCGTTCACCGGCAGGTGCGCGTGCGGATTCGACGGCCCGGCCAGCGTGCGCACCACACTCGAGAGATCGAAGGTCAGCGTGCGTTCGTACTGCGCGTCCCCCAGCGTATCGGCCCACAAACCCGCGGTTTTCGCATAGGTTTCGACCAGCGCAACCTGCTTGTCGCCGCGTCCGGTCAAGCGCAGATAGTCGAGCGTGTTCTGGTCGATGAAGAACATCGCCGCGGTCGCGCCGTATTCCGGCGCCATGTTGGAAATCGTCGCGCGATCGCCGAGCGTCAGTGCCGCCGCGCCTTCGCCGCGGAATTCGAGGAAGGCGCCGACCACCTTCTGCTTGCGCAGGAATTCGGTGAGCGCGAGCACGACGTCCGTCGCGGTGATACCCGGCTGCGGCTTGCCGGTCAGTTCGACGCCGATGATGTCGGGCAGGCGCATCCACGACGCGCGCCCAAGCATCACGTTCTCCGCTTCCAGGCCGCCGACGCCGATCGCGATCACGCCCAGCGCATCGACGTGCGGCGTGTGCGAATCGGTGCCGACGCAGGTGTCGGGATAGGCGACGCCATCGCTGACGCCCACCACCGGCGACATCCGCTCCAGATTGATCTGATGCATGATGCCGTTGCCCGGCGGAATCACGTCGACGTTGCGGAACGCGTGTTTCGTCCAGTCGATGAAGTGGAAGCGATCGTTGTTGCGACGATCCTCCACCGCGCGATTCTTCGCGAACGCATTGGGATCGTTGCCGTCGAATTCCACCGCCAGCGAATGATCGACGATCAGCTGCACCGGCACCACCGGATTGACCTGCGCGGGATCCCCGCCCTGGTCGGCGATGGCGTCGCGCAGGCCGGCGAGGTCGACCAGCGCGGTCTGGCCGAGGATGTCGTGGCAGACCACGCGCGCCGGGAACCACGGGAAATCGAGGTCGCGCTTGCGCCCGACCAGCTGGCCAAGATAGTCGGCGATCTTCGCCGGTTCTGCGCGGCGGACGATATTTTCGGCGAAGACCCGCGAGCTATAGGGCAGTCCGGCCCAGGCGCCGGGCTGGATCGCCTCGATCGCGGCGGACGCGTCGAACCAGGCCAGATCGGTGCCCGGCAACGGCTTCTTGTGAGTGCTGTTCATGGCGCAAATGTTACTCCAGCGCCCTTTCCCGCTTCGAGCCAGCGAGCCCGATTGTCAAGGATGCTTGACAATCTAGATTTGCGCGGCTTAGTGTGTTGTCAAGGTCACTTGACATCCCGCCATGAAAATCCGTTTTCTTCGCTGCACGGAAATGCCGATCATCACGTGGTTCGCCGCCGGGGTCGCATTTCTGGCCGTCGGCATCCGCCAGCCCGCCTTCATCGGTATCGGCGCGGCCTATATCGCCATCGGCATTCGCCAGAATCGCAAGGGGCGTCGCTGATGAACTTCCGCAAGCGCCTGTGGCTGGGCTATGCCGGCATCGTGGTGACATTCGCCTTGGCGCTGTACGGCAACCACGCCGGTTGGTCGGACACCCGCATCGGCTTCTTCACCGGAATGGGCACGGGACTGGTCGTACTCGTCGCATTCATGCACTTCGCGCCGCGCTGGTGGCGCGACCATTGCGAAGAGGCATATTCCAGCCGCGCCAGCCGCGATTATCGCCGCCGCATGTGGCCGGCGATGATCCTTTACACGGCGATCGTGTTCGCATCGACCTGGCTGCTGAAGCACTACCAGATGGCGATCCCGCTGCGCGCGGTCATCGCGGTCGCGCCCGCGCTGCCGATCTCCTTCGTGATGTATGCATTCCTGCGCTACCTGCGCAACGTCGATGAAATGCAGCGCCGCATCGAGATGGAGGCCGTCGGCATTGCCGCCCTGATCGTTTCGCAAATCTATCTGGCTGGCGGTTTCCTCCAGCTTGGCAAGGTCATCGACATCCCGTCCGGCGTCGCCATGATCTGGGTCTTCCCGCTGATGTGCTTCAGCTACGCCATCGGCAAGTTCCGCGCGACCCGGCGCTACCGCTGATGGACAACCGCCTGCGCGAACTGCGCGAACAGATGGGCTGGTCGCAGGCCGCGCTGGCCGAGCGCCTCGACGTGTCGCGCCAGACCATCAATGCGCTGGAAACCGGCAAGTACGACCCGTCGCTGCCGCTGGCATTCCGCATCGCGAAATTGTTCGACGAACCGATCGAATCCGTTTTCATCTACCACGATCCTTGAGGAGGGGCGAATGTCGAGAAAGATCCGTTTCATTCTTGCCATGGTGGTGGCCATTGCTTTCATTGGCTACCAGGCATGGCGCAAGCACCAGCCGCCAGCGGCGACTGCTGTCGCATCCGCGCAAACCGCGCACGACGAAACCGCGCCGCAACGCAAGCTCGGCCAGTTGAATTTCAAGCCGTGCACCTTGCCCGGTGCGGCAGGACGCGACGGACTACCGGCGCAATGCACGACACTGTCGGTGCCGGAAAACCGCGCGCAGGCCGATGGCCGCAGGATCGACCTGCGCATTGCCTGGATCCCGGTCAGCGAAGACGGCGACGCCCATGACGATCCGGTGTTCCTGATCGCCGGCGGTCCCGGACAGTCGGCGGTCGACAGTTACGCCATGCTCGCGCCGGTATTCCAGGGCGTGCTCAACCAGCGCGACGTGATCCTGGTCGACCAGCGCGGCACCGGCGGTTCCAACAAGCTCGCCTGCGATGCCGCCGATGAAGGTGCATCCGCGCGGGACACCACCGCCATGCTGCGCCTCGCCACGACCTGCATCGATGCGCTGTCGAAGCGCGCCGACCTGCGCCAGTACGGCACCACCGAAGCGGTCGCCGATCTCGACGCCGTGCGCAGCGCCATCGGCGCGAAACAGATCAACCTGTACGGCGTCAGCTACGGCACCCGCGTGGCGCAGCAATACGCGATGCGCCATCCGCAACAGACTCGCAGCATCGTGCTCGATTCCGTCGTGCCCAACTCGCTGCATCTCTCCAACATCTTCGCACGCAACCTCGATGATGCGCTGGCATTGCAATTCGGCGTCTGCACCAAGGACGCACAGTGCAAGGCGAAATTCGGCGATCCCCGCAGCGAACTCGGCAGCGTGCTGGACACCCTGCGCAAGGCGCCGCCGCAGGTCGGCTATCGCGATCCCCTGAGCGGCGAACAAAAGACCGAGGCGTTGAGCGCGGATGAAGTGGCCGGCCTGGTGCGCATGTTCGCCTACATGCCGGCGATCGCATCGATCCTGCCGCTGCAGATCCACGAAGCCGCGCAGGGCCGCTACGCCGGACTGAAGGCACTCACGTCGATGCTGCACACGCAGATGAAGGACCAGATGGCGATGGGCATGCAGTTGTCGGTGGTGTGCGGCGAGGATGCCGACCAGGCGCCCGCGGCCGTGCAGGACGACAGCGGCACGGTACTCGGCAACGACATGGGGCGCTTCATGACGCAGGCCTGCACGCAGTGGCCGAAGGGCAAGGTGCCCGCCGATTTCCATAACGCATTGACCACGCCGGTGCCGGCGCTGGTGCTGGAAGGCCAGTTCGATCCGGTGACGCCACCGCGCTATGGCGAGGAAGTCGCGAAATCGCTGCCCAATGGCCGCCTGCTGGTGCTCAACGGCCAGGGCCACAACGTGATCGGCGCCGGCTGCATGCCGCGGCTGTTCGCGAAATTCATCGAAACCGCCGACGCCAAGTCGCTCGACGCCAGGTGCCTCGACGTGCTCAGTCCGACGCCTTCCTTCATCGACTACAACGGATGGACGCCATGATCGTCGCCGAACATCTCCACAAGACCTTCCCCGGCAAGGGCAGGAACGACGCACCGGTGATCGCCGTCAACGACGTCAGCTTCACCGCGCGCGACGGCCAGATCACCGGGCTGCTCGGCCCCAACGGCGCCGGCAAGACCACCACCATGCGCATGCTCTACACGCTGATGACGCCGGAACGCGGCAGCGTGAGCGTCGACGGCATCGATACCCGCGTCGATGCCAATGCCGTGCGGCGTGCACTCGGCGTGTTGCCGGACGCACGCGGCGTCTACAAGCGCCTGACCGCGCGCGAGAACATCCGCTACTTCGGCGAACTGCATGGCTTGTCGTCGCAACAGGTGGAACAGCGCATCGCTGCGTTGGCATCGGCACTGCAGATGGAGGATTTCCTCGATCGCCGCACCGAAGGATTCTCGCAAGGCCAGCGCACCAAGACCGCGATCGCCCGCGCGCTGGTGCATTCGCCGCGCAACGTGATCCTTGACGAGCCGACCAACGGCCTCGACGTGATGACCACCCGCGGCCTGCGCAGCTTCCTCAAGCACCTGCGCGATGAAGGCCATTGCGTGGTGTTCTCCAGCCACATCATGCAGGAGGTCGCCGCGCTCTGCGATCGCATCGTCATCATCGCCAACGGTCGCGTCATGGCCGAAGGCAGCCCGGACGAACTGCGCGAACACGCCCATGAATCCAATCTCGAAGACGCTTTCGTCCGCCTGATCGGCAGCGAAGAAGGACTGCACGCATGAATGCCCTGAAAGCCATCGTCGGCAAGGAACTGCTCGACTTCTCCCGCGACCGCAAGACCCTGTTGCTGACCCTGCTGATGACCCCGGTGCTGATGCTCGTGCTGATCTTCGGCCTCGGCACCTTCATGCAGCACAAGATGAAGGAACTCAACGACAAGCCGCTCGAAGTCGCCATCGTCGGTGCGCAGCACGCGCCCAACCTGGTGAAGTGGCTGGCCGGGCACGGCGTCACCGCGAAAAACGTCGGCGATCCCGACGCCGCCATCCGCAGCCAGCGCGAGGACGTCTACATCCGCATCGGCGACAAGTTCGAGGAACAGTGGCGCAAGGGCGAACCGGCGCTGGTGGAGGTCGTCAACGATTCCACCCGCCAGGATGCCCACATCCCCAGCGAACGCGTGACGACCCTGCTCAACGCCTATACGCAACAGATGGGGGCATTGCGCCTGCTCGCGCGCGGCATCAACCCGCAGGTCGCGGCACCGGTGATGGTGGCGAACAAGGATCTGTCGACGCCGGAAGCACGCCGCGGCAAGGTGATGTCGTTCCTGCCCTATCTGCTGATCCTCGGCGGATTCCTCGGCGGTGCGGCGCTGGTGATCGACATGACCGCCGGCGAACGCGAACGCCAGTCGCTGGAACCGCTGCTCACCAATCCGGTGACGCGTCGATCCATCGTCAGCGGCAAGGTGATCGCGGCCATGCTGATCGGCATCGTCTCCGTCACCCTCACCTGCCTGTCGTTCAAGCTCGGCGCGCAACTCACGCCCGGCATCGGCAAGTTGATGGACATCAGCACGATCGCGGTATTGAAGATGCTGCTGATCCTGCTGCCGCTGGTCGGACTCGGCTGCTCCCTGCTCACCCTGATCGCGTCGGGCGCGAAATCGGTGAAGGAAGCGCAGAGCTACATGTCGATCCTGATGCTGCTGCCGATGGTGCCGACGCTCTTCCTGATGGTGAACCCGGTGAAGAATGCACTGTGGCAATTCGCGGTGCCGTTCCTGGCGCAGAACCAGATCATCCTCAAGGTGCTGCGCAGCGAAACCGTCCAGCCGCTGGAATGGCTGGTGTATTTCGGCTCCGCCATCGCGGTGACACTGCTGCTGTGGTGGATGGCGGTGCGTCGCTACAGCCAGGAGAAACTCGCGATCGCCTCCTGATCGCGACAAGGTGCAGGCAACAAAAAAGCCCGGCTCTCGCCGGGCTTTTTTTGCGTCGCGATACGATCATTCGCTCGGCTTGAACTGCATCGTGCGGCGCGTCGTCACCGGGGATGCCACCGGCTCGAAACGCCACTTGCGCACCGCGTTCAGGGCCTCGCGATCGAAGACGCGCGGCGGATCGGCATTGACCACGCGGGCGGCACTGACCGAACCATCGGAAGAAACGGTGAATTCAACGGTCACGCTGCCACTTTGGCCGCTGCGCAATGCCTCCACCGGGAAACGCGGGCTCGGCGTGCTGATCGCACGCAGTTCGCTGCTGGCACTGCGCGTCGGCGCGGCGGCACGCTGCTGATCGGCGGCGCGATCGGCGGCAGCCTTGCGGTCGGCCTCGGCGCGACGGTCGGCTTCCGCCTTGCGATCCGCTTCGGCCTTGCGGTCGGCCTCGGCCTTCGCCGTGGCGTCCTGTTGCTGCTTCTGCGCCGTTTGCGTGGCCTTGTCCTGCGCCTGCTTGGCCGCCAGTTCCTTCGCTGCCTGTTCCTGCAACTTCTTCTGGTCTTCCAGGCGCTTCTTCTCGAGTTCGGCCTGCTTGGCCTGTTCCTGCGGGGTCAGCACCGGCGTCGTGCCCGATGCAGCGGCGGCAGTCGCGGCCTTCTCGCCATCGGTGATCGCGTTCTTCAGGCGCGGCAGCGCGGGCGCTGCGGAATCGGCCTTCTCCAACAATGCGTAGAGACGGTCGGCTTCGCTGAAATCCTTGCGGGCGATCGCCTGCTCGGTCGCGATGGTTGCGTACGGCTGCAGATCGGTGAGCGCGCTCGCCACGGAGGGATCGTTCGCCGACTTGTCGCGCAACGCGAGGTAGTACTCCATTGCGTTGTTGCCGGCCGGGGCGTACAGGCGCTGTTCGCTCAGGGCCTTCGCTGCGGCATCGCGCAACTGGTCGGCGCCCAGCGCGGCCACCGCTGACGACACCGCCTGGGTGGGTGCGGCCACCGTGGCCGTTGGAGCGCTTCCAGCGGCAGGCGCGGCGGCGTCCTGGTCCTTCTTGCAGGCCGTCATGCCCAGCGCCAGTGCGAGGGTGACGCCACCGGCGAGCAGCGAACGGGACAACAGGGTGGGCGCGGGCCTTGCGGCGACGATCGATGACATGTGGATTTCCCCGGACAGATGCGTAACCGGATGAATACAAGCCACGGACAGCCCCCTTGTCAACACCCCGATGTGCGGATATGTCGGGCGCGTCACAGCACAGCGGCTATTTGCCGATGCAGAAGCTGGCGAAGATGTGTCCGAGCAGGGCATCGGCCAGCAGGCGTCCGGTGATCTCGCCGAGGGCGTCATGGCCCAGGCGCAGGTCCTCCGCAGCCAGTTCGAGCCGTCCGTGATCGAAAGCCGAACCGGCGGCGGACAGGTGTTCGCGTGCGCGTTGCAAGGCCTCGACATGGCGCGCGCGCGCGCTGAATGCGCCCTCGCCGGCCTGCTGCCCCGCCATCCGCGCCAACCGGTCCCGTAACGTCGTGAGCCCATCGCCGGTGCGCGCGGACACCACGATGCTGTCATCGCCGACGTTCGTGACCACATACAGGTCGCTCTTGTTGTGGATCCACAAGACCTGCGGCACGCCGGCCAGCAAAGGCCGCAGTCGTTCGCGCTGGGCGTCGCCATCGCGTCCATCCAGCACCGCGATGGCGAGATCGGCGCGTTCGAGCTCGGCACGCGCGCGGCGCATGCCCTCGCGCTCGATCGCGTCGCCGTCGTCACGCTGGCCGGCGGTATCGACCAGGGTCAATTCGACGCCATCGACGCGGATGGTTTCATGCAGCAGGTCGCGGGTGGTGCCCGGGACATCGGTGACGATCGCGCGCTCACTGCCGGCCAATGCATTGAGCAATGAACTCTTGCCGGCATTGGGCAATCCGACCAATACCGCGTGCAGGCCATCGCGCAGTCGCCGCCCCTGTTCGGCCGCGGCCAGCAATGCATCGAGTTCGCGCATCGCCACGGCGATGCCATCGCGCAAGGCGTCGCCCCCCAGCGTCTCGATCGGTTCGTCGGCGAAATCGATCGCCGCTTCCATGTGCACGCGCAGATGCAACAGCCGCGCCGCCAACGCGTCGACGCGCGTCGAGAACGCGCCATCGAGTGAACGCCGTGCAGCGCGCGCGGCCTGCACATCGCGCGCGGCGATCAGGTCGGCGATCGCTTCGGCCTGCGCCAGATCGAGCTTGCCGTTGTGGAAGGCCCGTTCGCTGAACTCGCCGGGGCGCGCCCGCCGCGCGCGCAGCTGCACCGCAGCCTGCACGACCTGTTCCAGCAACACCGGACTGCCGTGCAGCTGCAATTCCACCACGTCCTCGCCGGTGAAACTCGCCGGTGCGACGAAACGCAGGGCGATGCCATCGTCGATCAACTCGCCGGTGGCATCGCGAACGTCCACCCGTTGCGCTTTTCGCGGAACCAATGCTTTTCCGCACAGGCGCGCGGCGATGTCGTGCGCACGCGGTCCCGACAATCGCACGATGCCGACACCGCCCTGTCCGGGCGCGCTGGCAACGGCAACGATCGTGATCATTTTTTCCTGGCGTCGTGCGTGCCCGGCGATGCCTTGTCGGCGTACTTGCGCAGCATGTAGGTCTGCTGGAGCAGGCCGAGCGCACCGTTCGCCACCTGGTACAACACCAGGCCGGCGGGCAGGATGGCGAGGAACACGCCGAAAATCACCGGCATCGCCTTCATCATCTTCTGCTGGGTCGGATCCATGCCCGGCGCCGGCGGCGTCAGGTGCTGGGTGAAGAACATGATCGCGGCGTTGAGGACCGGCAGCACGAAATAGGGATCGCGCGCGGTGAGGTCGTGGATCCAGCCGATCCACGGCGCGTGGCGCAATTCCACCGATTCCGACAGCACCCAGTACAGCGTCATGAAGATGATCGTCTGCGGGATCACCGGCAGGCAGCCGCCGACGGGATTGATCTTCTCGGTCTTGTACAACTCCATCATCGCCATCTGGAGCTTCTGCTTGTCGTCGCCGTAGCGTTCCTGCAGCGCCTTCATCCGCGGCTGCACGCGACGCATCTGCGCGGTCGACTTGTACTGCGCGTT
>JAEKKW010000122.1 GCA_019510195.1 Lysobacterales bacterium
TGGTTGACGTCCAAGGCGGTCTGGCGGAGCTGACGCCCCATCGCCTCAGCGGCCACTCGGCCCAGATCCGCCTTCTGAGCGATGTCGGTCATCCGACTTTCGAACTCGTTGGATTGGTCGAGTTCATCCTTCAGCGGCATGGCGATCGCCGCCGCGCCGCCGCCCGCGCCAATTCCGACGGCGGCGGCCGTCCCAGCCCGGCCACGCCACTTGCCGGCGACGGCTTGGGCCTTGGCTATGCGCGCCTGGCGCTCGCCCAGCTGGGCGAGCTTGGTCTTTTGCTTGTCGAGCACCTGGTTAGCGGCGGCGGTCTCGCGCTGGATCCGTTCTTGCATGCCAGCAAAGCCCTCAGAGGCCATGCCGGCGGCGTCGAGCCTCGTCTTAAGCGCGCCCAGGTCGCGGATCTCGTCGCGCTGTTTCACCTCCAGGCGGGCGACGGCGTCCCGGGCGCGATTGAACTGGTTGGTGAGGCTCTTGGTGGGCGCATCGACGGCGGCGAACTGGCGGCCGAGATTGGCGGCGTCCTGGCGCGCCTGGCGCAGCTGCAGGTTCGTGGAGACGATGCCCTGCTCAAGCTGGCTGAACCCTTCAAGATCCCGCTGGGAACGGTCGAGGGCCTTCAGCTGGTCGCGGGTTTCCTTGAAGGCGCGAGAGGTGGCGCTGCTGGCCTTGCTGACGGCGCGAAAGGGCGCGCTGACCTTGTCGATCGCCGCCAGGAGAACCTGGATCCGAAGGTTGCGGTCAGACATGGCGGCGGCCCTAGTCGGCTATTGGGATCGGTTGATGCGCTTCCAACGGATCAGCGCCTTGTCGTGCCAGCCGACCAACTCGGTGACCGACATCCGGTCGAAGGTTTCTGGCGGCCAGTGAAAGACGATCGCGATGTCGGCGATGCAGTCGTCTACGCTTGCGGGAAGTCCGCCTTCTGCGCCTTCGAGAGCAAAAAACCGGCAATCTCCACCGCGCAGGCGAAGAGGTCGGCGACGTCGGTGATCTCGCCCGGCATGAGGATCGGGTTGGAGATCCGGGGCAAAACCTTCTGGACCTGGTCGGTGTCCATCTGGACCAGGGACATCATGTTGGTGCCACGCAGTTCGCCCGACTGCGGCTTGCGCAGCACGATCTGGTTGATCACCTGGTCGCCGCGCTTGAGCGGGGTTTCGAGGGGAACGGTGACGAAAATGCCAGCGTTGGCGGGGGCCGTGGCGTCGGTCATTGGGCGGCTCGTGAATTAAGGGGTGGGCGCCGGCGACGCTGTCGCCGCCGACGACAGGTCATGCACCGATCGCCGCGCGCGTTTCGGCCGTGAGATCGACGCCGTTGACGATCTCGATGCCCCGCAGGACGTCGATTTCAATCATGTCGCGGCCGCCGATGATCAGCTTGTAGTAAGCGCAGGTGACCTTGTAGGCGTGGTCGGTGTCCTTACCGGCCTCGGCGTCGCCGAAGTCGATCTCGGTGCATCGGCCCCGGATGACCACCTCGACCGCCGTGGTGGCGCCGGTCTCGATGTTCTCGTAAGCGCCGGCGAAGCGGTACTGAGTGGCCGACACGCCGCGCTTGCCCCAGGCGGAGATGGCCTCGGGGACCAGGCCGCCCAAGGTGAACTCCAGCTCCAGCTTGTCGTGGCCGTTGTCCGAGTCCAGCTCGCCGCTCATCCCGGAGCCGCGATAGCCTTCGCTGAGACGCTTCAGGGCGGGGAGCTTGACGGTCTTGGTCTCGGCCAGGAACGAAATGCCGTCCTGGAAGAGGTTCGATTTCTTGAGCTTGCTCGGGAAGGCCATCACGGGCTCCTAGATGATGTTGGAACAGGACGCGGGCGCGACGCCTAGGGCCGCGTTTCGCGCTTACGGTCGAAGAAGACGGCGGCCAAAACGACCAGGACAACCAAGCTCTCGGGCACGGTGCTTGGCCGTTTGTGGAACCGCAGTATGGCGTCGATCCCGCAGACCAGGCCCGACATGATCAGGAAGGAGCGCAGCATCAGCAGGTAGACCCCGCTCAGCCAGATCCGCGTGTCGGCGCTGACTTCGATCGACCCGAGGGGGCCTAGGTGTTTGAAAATGGTTCGCTTCATAGTCTCGCCCCCTCAATGCCGGCTCTAGGCGTTCACCTGGGAAGCGAAGTCGTCGAGGTAGCTGCTGGTCACCCGTTGGCGCAGCGTCAGGTCCTCAAGCGGCGGGACCGGCGTGTAGTCGTAGTCGATCGCCAGCTTGCCCATCTTGAGGTTGTCGGCGGTGTTCTCGGTATCGTTGAGCCAGGCCCTGCCGTCGATGATGCTGTCGCCCTTCATCGTGCGGAGGAACGCGTTCAAGTTCTCGATGGCGTCGCGGGCGAGCTGGGGATGCAGCGGCTTGTCGATGACCCAGGCGTTGCCGGCTGCGACGGTGTCGGCCAGGATCTGGGCGGTGCGAGTGTCGCTTTCGAAGACGAAGTTGTCATCCTCCGAGCAGGTCCGCGCCCCCCAGAAGCGATAGCCGCCCACCTGGTTGATGACGCAGGTCACGCCGGCGGCGTTGAGCACGCCGACATCGGTGTCGCTGTCCTGAAGATCAAAGTGAAGCGGCACGGTCACGCCGGTCACGCCGGCGGCCGCGACGTTCGAGATCACCTTGTGCCAGCCGATCGTCTTGTCGATCTGCGCGCGCAGGCCCAGCGCGACGGCGACGGCCGGGACGGTGATATCGGTGCTGGTGGTGGTGTCCCAGGCGAGGAAGTCGCCCATGATCACCATGAGTTC
>JAEKKW010000126.1 GCA_019510195.1 Lysobacterales bacterium
GAACGACGGCGTGCGCATGTGGCGCGACAGCGACGATGGCGACATCGCCGTGCTCAGCTTCAAGACCAAGTTGAATACGGTGAACGACTTCGTGCTCGATGGCGTGCAGGAAGCCGTGCGTCGTGCCGAGAAGGACTTCAAGGGCATGGTGATCTGGCAGGCGAAGGAACCGTTCTCCGCCGGCGCCGACCTCGCCGGTGCGCTCGGCCTGCTGCAGGCCGGCAAGGTCGATGCGTTCGAGGCGATGGTCGCCAACTTCCAGGCGACCAGCCAGGCGATCAAGTATTCGCTGGTGCCGGTGGTCGCGGCGGTGCGCGGGCTCGCGCTCGGCGGCGGCTGCGAATTCCAGATGCACAGCGCGAAGACCGTCGCCCATCTCGAAAGCTACATCGGCCTGGTCGAGGCCGGCGTCGGTTTGTTGCCGGCGGGTGGCGGATTGAAGGAATTCGCGGTGCGCGCCTCGCAGGCGGCCGGTGCGAACGGCGATGTCTTCGCCGAACTGAAGAAGGTCTTCGAGACGGTGGCGATGGCCAAGGTCTCGACCTCGGCGATGGAAGCCAGGGAACTCGGGCTGATGCGCGCCGGCGATCGCGTGGTGATGAACGCCTACGAGTTGCTGCACATCGCCAAGGCGGAAGCGCGTGCGCTGGCCGATGCCGGCTATCGTCCGCCGCTGCCCGCGCGCAACATCCGCGTCGCCGGCGACGTCGGCATCGCCACGTTCCGGATGATGCTGGTGAACATGTCGGAAGGCCGCTTCATCAGTCCATATGACGAAGAGATCGCCACCCGCATCGCCACCATCCTCTGCGGCGGCGAAGTCGATCGCAACAGCGTGGTCGACGAGGATTGGCTGATCCGTCTGGAACGCAAGCACTTCGTCGAACTGGCGCAGCAGCCCAAGACCCAGGAACGCATCGCCTACATGCTCAAGAACGGCAAGCCGCTCCGCAACTGACCTGCGACGACAAGGACAAAACAATGACCAAGCAAGTTCAAGACGCCTATATCGTCGCCGCCACCCGCACGCCGGTGGGCAAGGCGCCCAAGGGCATGTTCCGCAACACCCGTCCCGACGACATGCTCGCGCATGTGTTGAAATCGGTGGTCGCGCAGGCGCCGGGCATCGATCTCTCGCGCATCGACGACGCCATCATCGGTTGCGCGATGCCGGAAGGCGAGCAAGGCATGAACGTGGCGCGCATCGGCGTGCTGCTTGCCGGCCTGCCGAATACCGTCGCTGCGCAGACCATCAACCGCTTCTGCTCGTCGGGCCTGCAGGCCGTGGCACTGGCCGCGAACGAGATCCGCCTCGGCAACGCCGACCTGATGCTCGCCGGCGGCACCGAGAGCATGAGCATGGTGCCGATGATGGGCAACAAGGTCGCGCTGTCGCCGGAAGTGTTCGCCAAGGACGAGAACGTCGCCATCGCCTACGGCATGGGCATGACCGCCGAGAAGGTCGCCGAGGAATGGAAGATCTCGCGCGAGGACCAGGACGCGTTCGCGCTCGCCTCGCACCAGAAGGCGTTGAAGGCGATCGCCGCCGGCGAGTTCAAGCAGGAAATCACGCCCTACGACATCGTCAGTCACCTGCCCGACCTCGCCGCCGATCGCATCGTCACCCGTGATCGCATCGTCGACACCGACGAAGGCCCGCGCGCCGATACCACGCTGGAAGGCCTGGCGAAACTGCGCCCGGTCTTCCGCAATGGCATGTTCGGCGGCTCGGTCACCGCCGGCAATTCCTCGCAGATGAGCGATGGCGCGGCCGGCGTGCTGTTGGCGTCGGAAGCGGCGATCAAGCAGTACGGCTTGACCCCGCTGGCGCGCTTCGTCAGCTTCTCGGTCGCCGGCGTGCGTCCGGAAGTGATGGGCATCGGCCCGATCGCCGCGATCCCGAAGGCGCTGGCCCAGGCCGGTATCACCCAAGACCAACTCGACTGGATCGAACTCAACGAAGCCTTCGCCGCGCAATCGCTGGCGGTGATCCGCGACTGCAAGCTCGATCCGTCCAAGGTCAATCCGCTCGGTGGCGCGATCGCGCTCGGCCATCCACTGGGTGCGACCGGCGCCATCCGTACCGCGACAATCGTGCACGGCCTGCGTCGCCACCAGCAGAAGTACGGCATGGTGACGATGTGCATCGGCACCGGCATGGGTGCGGCGGGGATTTTCGAAGCGCTTTGAACGACGAAGCTGGAAGATTGCGTTTCCGCAGCGGGACGCAATCCGACGCATTGTTGCTAGGCTAGTCGTCGATGCCCGATTCCGCCTTGTCCCTGCTGCGCGATGTTTTTGGCCACGCGGCGTTCCGCGGCGAGCAGGAAAAGATCGTCGACCATGTCACCGCTGGCGGCGACGCACTGGTATTGATGCCCACCGGTGGCGGCAAGTCCTTGTGCTACCAGCTACCGGCGTTGTTGCGTGCGGGCACCGCGATCGTGGTCTCGCCCCTGATCGCGTTGATGCAGGACCAGGTCGACGCATTGCGCCAGCTCGGCGTGCGCGCGACCTTCCTCAACTCGACGCAGTCGGCGAAGGACGCGGCGGGTGTCGAGCAGGCACTGCTCGCCGGCGACCTCGACCTGCTCTATGTCGCGCCGGAACGCCTGCTCACGCCGCGCTTTCTTGCATTGCTCGATCAGGCGCGGATCGCACTCTTCGCCATCGACGAGGCGCACTGCGTTTCGCAATGGGGTCACGATTTCCGCCCGGAATA
>JAEKKW010000110.1:0-9836 GCA_019510195.1 Lysobacterales bacterium
GGTGGAGGCCGCCAGCGAGCGCACTTTCGTCTTCGGCACGAAGTACCACAGCAGGGCGACGTAGCCGAACAGCCACAGTACCAGCGGCACGGTGAGCCGGGGATCGGCCTTGGCGAACAGGTAGAGCGCGGTCAACGTGTAGATGATGACGTACCACAGCGCGTCGACGATCTGCGCCGCCGATTCGCGCAACGACGCACCGGTCTGCATGATGCGGTTGGCGATGCGTCCGGCGAAGTCGTTGTGGAAGAACGCCATGCTCTGGCGATTGACGTAGCGATGCTGCTGCCAGCGGATGCGCGCGGTGAACGACGGCACCAGCGACTGGTTGACCAGCATGTCGTGGATGCCGAGCAGCAGCGGCCGCGCGACCACGGTGACGAGTGCCATCCATGCCAGTTCGCGGCCATGGACGCGGAAGAAATCCGGCGCCGCCATGTCCTTCGCCATGTCGACCAGCTTGCCGACGAAGTCGAACAGCGAGACTTCGACCAGGGCGACGAAGAAGCCGACCACGCAGATCGCGGCCAGGATGCCGCGCACCTGGCGCAGGTAATGCCAGTAGAAGCGCCAGATCGACGACGGTGGCGTGCCGTCATGTCCGGGCGCGAAGGGGTCAACGAGTTTTTCGAACCAGCGGAAGATCATTCCGCCATTATGCCGACTTCAACATCTCCACCACGTCCTCGGCAGGCGCCGGGCGGCCGATGATATAGCCCTGCACCTGGTCGCAGCCGAGCTCCGTCAGTACGTCGAGCGTGGCTTGGTCCTCCACGCCTTCGGCCACGCAATGGATGCCGAGGCGATGCGACATGTCGATCATCGACGCCACCAGCTGGCGCAGGCGCGGGTCGCGCGCGAGATCGGTGATGAACATGCGATCGATCTTGAGCTCCGAGACCGGGAAATCCTTCAGGTAGGAGAAGGTCGCGTAACCGCTGCCGAAGTCGTCGATGGCGATGCCGATGCCCTTGTCCTTCAATCCGATCATCGATTCGATCACGGCGTCGACATTGTTGGCGAATGCGGTTTCGGTGATCTCCAGCATCAACTGCTCCGGGCGCACGTTCCAGATCGACAGCGCGCGTTCGACCAGGCTGCGGAAGCCGGCATCGGCCGCGAACAGCGGCGACACGTTCACCGCACACACCACATCCGGTGCGACCTTGCTCCACGCCGCCAGATGGCGCATCGCAGCATGCAGGCTCCATACGGTGAGTTCGCCGATCAGGCCGCTCTGCTCCGCCATCGGCACGAAATCCGCCGGCGACACCGAACGCCCATCCGCCAATGTCCAGCGCGCCAGCGCCTCGAACGCGACCGTCCTGCCGGTCGCGATCTCCTGGATCGGCTGCAGGTGGAGCTGCAGCGCGTTCATCCGCAATGCTTCGGCGAGCACGCTGTGCCCGACCGGAGGACGCAATTCCTGGCCGCGCGCCATCTCGTAACCATGGCGCGAATGGATCGCCCAGGCGCAGGCGTGGTCGGCCGCCATCAGCATTTCTTCCGGCGTGCGCTCCTGCGGCGACGACATCACGCCGCCCACGGTGACGCGCGCCAGCACCGAGTGGCGATCGAGCTGGATCGGGTGGTCGAACAGGCGCGCGATCTTGGCCGCCGCGAGTTCGGCATGTTCTTCGCCACGCAGCGCGGGCAACAGGATGGCGAAATCGCTTTCGCTGATGTGGAACAGCACGTCGCCCGGTCGCAGGGCATCGCCGATCAGCATTTCGGTTTCGCGCCGCAGCTGTTCGCCGATCGCATGCCCGAACGAAAGTTCGGTTTCGCGCAGGCGCCGCAGGCGCACCACCAGCAGCCCGAACGGTTCATCCCGGTGCATGGACGTGGTCACTTCGGCGAGCACGCGGCGATATCCGTTCACAGGAACAACTCCGTCGGATCCAGTCCGTAACTGTTGCTGGGCACGCTGCGGATGATGGCCAGGCGTTCGCCATTCTCGTCCACTTCATTGCCGAGCAGGTTGAGCGGCACGAACGGTTCGCGCAGGGTCTTGTCAGGCATCGTCAGCAGCATCAGGCGCGGGCGCAGCCGGTGCGCGTTGTTCTGTGCAACGACAATGCCGATTTCGCCGCTGCTCAACTCCACCAGGGTGCCGACCGGATACACGCCGAGGCAACGCACGAATTCCTCCACCAGTTCGCTCTGGAACTGGCGATCGCGGCCGCGATACAACTCGCGCAACGCGGTGTCGCGCGTCATCGCCGCGCGATACGGGCGATCGCTGGTCATCGCATCGAAGGCGTCGACAATCGCGGCAATGCGCCCGCCCAGCGGAATCGCGGTTCCGGCCAGCCGGCGCGGATAACCGCTGCCGTCGAAGAATTCGTGATGGCAGGCGAGCATGTCGCGCGCTTCGGGGTCGCTGAAGCCGGCGGCATCGAAACGCCGGCAACCCTCCTCGACGTGGTTGCGCATCTCCATCGCCTGCGATGCGTGCAGCATGCCGGGGCGATCGACCACGTTGGCCGGGACGCTGGCCATGCCGATGTCCATCAGGAGGCCGCCACGCGCCAGCGACAGCAATCCGCTTTCCGGGTAGGACAGCGCGCGCCCGAAGGCAATCGCCAACGCGCAGCAGTTGGTGGCGTGGCGATAGGCGTAGTCGGAATGGCGCTTCAATGCCATCAGCCAGAAATAGGCATCCTGGTTGCGCGTCACCGCGGCAACCACCGGGGTGACGGCGGCGTCGACACTGCGCTGGTCGAGCGTGTCATGGCTGCGCAACGCGTCCAGCAATACCGAGGCCTGTTCGGTGAAGGTGGTGAATACTTCCCGTGCGACCAGCACTTCGCGTTTGAAACGCTGCTGGAATGCCTGCTCTTCCTGTTCGCGCTCGACCCGGGTGGCGACGCGAGCGCTGCGTGGCGCCATCGTCAGCAAGCGTCGACGCTGCGCCGGTTCGCACAGTTCGACATCGATGAAGACCACGCTGCTCCAGTGCTCGATTTCGCGCACGTCATCATCGCTGCGCACCAGGAAGCCCTGCAACGGGAACGGCGTGCCATCCCACGGGCGATCGAGCCGGCACACGTACATGCCCGGCTGCAACTGGTCGACGTCGATCTGGCGTTCCTCGATCCTCATGCGGCGACGCGCATCCGTTATTTGGCCGGAGTCAGGCGCAGGTCCTGGAAATCGAAACTGAAATCGGTGAGCGGCGATACCGGCTGCATCCGCACCTCGCGCACCTTGCCGTCGGCATCCAGCGCGTAGCTGACGAAGGCGTCGGCGTTCAAGGCGCGTTCGCGCCAATGGACGATGAAGGTGTCGTGCTGCCACGGCTCCATCTCGCCGACGAGTTCCGCGGTCTTCGCGAAGCGCATCTCCAGTCCCTTCGTCCCCTGCTTCACCACCACGTCGCCGTACCACGGGTCGCGGAAGGTGCCGGCATAACCGGAGAGCGGCAGCGAAGGCTTCGACTTGGCGTCGCGCGCGGCTTCATGCTTCTTCCAGCTGTCGTCGGAATCGCCCGATGCCTTGGCCACCGCCTTGGCGTATGCGCCCAGCCAGTCGTAATCGGAGCGCCCGAGCAGGATGTCCAGCGCCTTGTAGGTCACGGCATTGAACGCGGCGCCGACTTCCTGGTTGGTCAGCACCACCACGCCGAGCTTGCGATCCGGCACCAGCGTCAGCCGCGAGACCATGCCCGGCCAGCCGCCGGTATGCCAGACCAGGCGATTGCCGGCGTAATCGCTGAGGAACCAGCCTTCGCCGTAACCGCTGAAATTGGGCACTGCCGGCTGCAGTTCCGGAACCGACGGCTTGCCGACCACGATCGGCGTCAGCACCGACCACATCTGGCGCTGGCTCTTTTCGTTGAACAAGCGCTTGTCGCTGCCCGGGATCTGGCCACCGGCGAGTTGCGCGTTCATCCATCGGGTCAAATCGTGGACGCTGGAATACAGGCCGCCTGCACCCGAGGCATTCCGCCAGGTGGTGACGCCGACGGTCTTCAGTTCCTTGAAATTGAACTTGGCATGGCCGCTGGCGACGTTGTCGCCGGGCTTGAGGTCGTCACTGTTGTAACGCGTCTCGGTCATGCCCAGCGGGGTGAAGAAACGCGTCTGCAGGAACTGCTTGTACGACATGCCGCTGGCGTCCTCGATCACCAGCTGGGCGACCGCGAACAGGATGTTGTCGTAGGCGTACTGTGCGCGGAACTGGCCGGTGACCGGAACGTTGCGCAGGCGTTCGGCGACTTCGCGCGTGGAGTAGGTCGAGGTCGGCCAGTAGAGGAGATCGCCGGCACCCAGGCTCAGGCCGCTGCGATGCGCCAGCAGGTCGCGGATGCGCATGTCGTTGGTGATGTAGGGATCGGACATGCGGAACCACGGCAGGTGGTCGATGACCCGGTCGTTCATGTCCAGTTTGCCGTCCTCCGCTAGCATCTGCAGCGAAGCCGCGGTGAAGGCCTTGGTGTTGGAGGCGATGGCGAACATGGTGTGGGCATCGACCGGCTTGCCGTCGTCGATGTTGCGCAGGCCGTAGCCCTTCTCCATCACCACCCTGCCGTCCTGCACGATCGCAACTGCAATCCCCGGCACGTCGAACTGCTTGCGCACGGCGTCGACGTAGGCATCGAAGGCGGCGAGGCGCGCCGGATCGATCGTCTCGGGACTGTTTGCAGGAGCGTTTGCAGCTTGCGGTGCGGCCGTGGCCACGGCGCATACAGCGAACAGCGTCACGGCCAGAAAGCTGCGGAAAATCAGATGCATAGTGCGACCCCTGTTCCAATCCAATCCCGCAAGCGTAGCCGATCCCACAGTTCGCGCAATCGGCACTTGCACAAGCACCTCGAATGCGCATCCAATCGCGACCATGAACAGGACGACTGAAGCCATACGGATTGGCATCGGCGGCTGGGTATACGAGCCGTGGCGGGGCCGCTTCTATCCCAAGGGGTGGCAGCAACGGCGAGAGCTGGAATATGCCAGCCGCCATGTCACCAGCATCGAAATCAACAGCACCTACTACGCGGCGCAGAAGCCCGAGACCTATGCGCGCTGGCGAGATGCCGTGCCCGACGGTTTCATTTTCAGTGCCAAGGCGCCGAAGCGCATCACCCAATCGCGTCAGCTGTCGGCGACGGGCGGGCAAATCGACGCATTCCTCGCCGACCTTGCCCATCTGCGCGATCGCCTGGGACCGGTGGTGTGGCAACTCGATCGCAACGCCCATGTCGACCGCGACGATTTCGCCGCGTTCCTCGGCCTGATCCCGGACATGCTGGATGGTCATCGCCTGCGCCATGTCCTCGACGTGCGCGATGCCGCCTTCGTGAGTGCCGACTATGTCGCCCTCGCCCGTTCGCGCGGCATGGCCATCGTCCACACCGACTCCCCCGACCTGCCGCAGATCGCCGACATCACGGGCGATTTCGTCTATGCCCGCCTGATGCGCAGTCGCGCCTGGATCGCCAGCGGTTATCCCGGCGAGGAGCTCGATGCATGGGCGGCGCTGGCACGGCGTTGGGCCAATGGCGAGGACCCCGCGGAATTGCCGCATGTATCACCGGTCGCGGCACCGCTGCAACCGCGCGAGGTCTTCCTCTACTTCATCAGCGCGGCGAAGGAACGCAATCCCGCCGCCGCGATGGCGTTGCTGGACAAACTGGGGATCACAACGCCGGGGATTTGAGAAACCGCGTCCGTTGCCGGATCAGGATGCAAACCGTCACTTGCCGTCGACCAAGCGGTACACGCGCACGTAATCCACTTGCATGGTTGCCGGGAATGCCGCCGGATCGACGCCCTGTTGTCCGCCCCAGAATCCGCCGACCGCGAGGTTCAGCAGTACGTGGAAGCGACGGTCGAAGGGCCACGCATCGACGCCGGTGCCTTCGTTGTCGAAGTGGAAGACCTGCCGACCATCGATGTAGCCGGTGATGCCGGACGGCACCCAATCGACGCGATAGAGATGGAAGCGCGTCGTCGCATCCTCGATCACCCGGGTCGCGGTCTTCTGGGTATGGGCGATGTGGTTGTAGGCCTGCGTATGCACGCTGGCATGGATGTTGTCGGGATCGAAGCCGACCTGCTCCATGATGTCGATCTCGCCCGAACGCGGCCATTCGCCGTAACTCCAGTCGGTCGGCAACATCCAGATCGCCGGCCACAGCCCGCGTCCCTTGGGCAGGCGCGCGCGGACTTCGATGCGACCGTACAGGAAGTCGCCCTTGTGCTTCGATACCAGCCGCGCGGAGGTATAGCCGCGGCGATCGCATGCCGGCTCCTTGCGCGCGGTGATCGTCAACACACCATCCCCCACCGACGCATTGCCGATGCGATCGGTGTAGCACTCGAGCTCGTCGTTGCCCCAGCCATCGCCACCGAGGTCGTAGCTCCACTTCGACGGGTCCGGCTTGCCATGGCCGTCGAATTCATCACTCCAAGCCGGCCGCGGCTCGAAATGCCAATGCCCTGTGGGTGGCGGCGCTGCAAACGCACCTGCGGATATCGCGACCAATGCCAATGCCATCGGTATTTTCATGTGGCGCTCCCTAGACCTTCGCCGTCTTCCAGCTGCCGCGACTGAACAGCCACAGCGTGAACAGGCCGACCGAAGTTTCCGAGACGAAGACCGCCCAGAACACGCCGGTTTCCCTCCAGCCGAAGTGCAGTGCAAGCAACCAGGCCAGCGGAATCTGGATCAGCCAGAAGAACACCAGGTTGATGCGCGTCGGCGTGACGGTATCGCCGGCACCGTTGAACGCCTGCACGCTGACCATCCACCAGCCGTAGACGTACAGCGAATACGAGAGGATGCGCAGCCATTCCGCGCCGACCTTGACCACCGCGGGATCCTGGGTGAAGAAGCCGACGAGTTGCTGCGGGAACAGGAAGAAACAGGCGGCGATCACCAGCAGATAGGCCATGTTGTACCAGCCGATATGCCAGACCGCCGCTTCCGCGCGTGCCGGCTCGTTGGCGCCGAGGTTCTGGCCGACCAGTGTCGCCGCCGCGTTCGACATGCCCCAGGCCGGCGTCATCGTGAACATCATCAGGCGGATCGCGATGGTCGCGCCTGCCACCGCCGCGCTGCCGATGTCGGCGAGGATGCGCATCAGGAAGATCCACGCGCTCATCGCCACGATCATCTGGCCGATTCCACCCAGCGAGGTGCGCACGATGTTCCACAACACCTCGCCATGCACGGCGATCTGCGACACCAGCACGCGGATGTGCTTGCCGCCGCGCAGCAGCATCCACAACTGGAACAGCACGCCGCAACCACGGCCGATGTTGGTTGCCATCGCCGCGCCTTCGATGCCCAGCGCCGGCACCGGACCGTAGCCGAGGATCAGCAGCGGGCACAGCAGGATGTTGAGTCCGTTGGCCAGCCACAGCACGCGCATCGAGATCGCGGCGTCGCCGGCACCGCGGAACACCGCATTGATGACGAACAGCAACAGGATGACGAGATTGCCCCCGAGCATCCACTGCGTATAGCGATAGCCGTGGGCGAGCGCCCAGGCATCGGCGCCCATCAACCGCAGCAGGTCTTTCGCGAACACGATGCCGATGACCGCCACCGGCAGCGCGATCAGCAGTGCGACGAAGATCGCCTGCACCGCCGAAATCGCGGCTTCTTCCTTCCTGCCCTCGCCGACGCGTCGCGCGATGACCGCCGTCACCGCCATCGCCAGACCCATTCCCACCGCATAGAGCAGGAACAGGTAGCTTTCGGTGAGGCCGACCGTGGCCACCGCGGATGGCCCCAGGGTGGCGACGAAATAGATGTCGACCACGGCGAAGGTCGACTCCAGCACCAGCTCGAGCACCATCGGCACGGCGAGCAACAGCACCGCCCGGCGCAGCGGGATCCTGGTGTAATCGGCTTCGGTGCCGCGGATGGCGTCGCGCAGTTCGCGCCAGAGCGAATGCGACGCCGTGGCTTCAGTCGATTGCGTGGTCTGCATGCGGCCTCCCTACGATCCGGCCGATCTTACCGGCTATGCATGACTAATCGCCGGCCATTTCCGCCAGTTTCGCCACCGTGTTCATGTTGCGCGCCGTGCCGGCCTTGGCAGCCGGAATCTGCAGTTTCGAATCACGCATGCCATTGACATCGGCGTAATCGACATAGATTTCGCGCCGTCCCAGCGCGATGCGTTCGCCGCGCTGGTTCTTTGCATGTGCCAACGCATCGCCGGGGGGAACCTCATCGAGGAAGATCGCCACCACGCGGTTGGACGGCGAATCCGCGAACGGATTGGTCGCAAGCACCTCGCGCATCTCCGCCGCCGATCGCACCAGTACGCCCACCGGTTTGCCGGCATACCCGAGCAACGCCGCTTCCAGCATCTTCTTCACCTGGGCCTCGCTTTTGGCACTGCGCAACACCACATTGCCGCTGGCGATATAGGTCCGTGCATCGCGGAACCCGGCCTTCGCGCATAGCGCACGCAGGTCTTCCATCGGCAGCTTGCCGGTACCGCCGACATTGACCGCGCGCAACAAGGCAATGAATGTCTTCATGCGCCCAGATTAACCCGCAACCAGGGCATATTTGGCCTGCCACGCCACACCTGCGATCATGGGCGATGGCCACCCCCTCCACTTTTGCCGACCTCGCGCTCGCTCCGTCCCTGCGGGCGGGTCTCGATGCGCTCGACTACACCACGCTGACACCGATCCAGGCGCAGGCGCTGCCCGCGATCCTCGATGGCCGCGACCTCATCGCCCAGGCGCCGACCGGCAGCGGCAAGACCGCGGCCTTCGGGCTCGGCCTGTTGCAGGGCATCGACCCTGGCATCGTGCAGACCCAGGCGCTGGTGCTGTGCCCGACCCGCGAACTCGCCGACCAGGTCGGCAAGCAGTTGCGCAAGCTCGCCACCGGCATCGCCAACCTGAAGCTGTCGGTGCTGTGCGGCGGCATCCCGCTGGCGCCGCAACTTGCATCGCTGGCGCATGCGCCGCACGTGGTGGTGGGCACGCCCGGACGCGTACTGGAACTGGTGCAGAAGGACGCGCTGGACCTGCGGAGTGTGCGCATGCTGGTGCTCGACGAGGCCGACCGCATGCTCGACATGGGTTTCGACGAACCGATTCGCGCCCTCGTCAAACGCACGCCGAAGGAACGCCAGACCCTGCTGTTTTCGGCAACCTTCCCGGAATCGATCCGCACGCTGGGCAAGGCGATGCTGCGCGATCCGCTGGAAGTCAGCATCGATGGCGGCGCGCAACCGGCTTCCATCGAAACGCATTTCTTCGAGGCCGAACCCACACGCCGTGCGCCGCAACTGGCCGCGCTGCTGCTGCAGTTCCGCCCCGAATCCACCGTGGTGTTCTGCAACATGCGCCGCGATACGGAGGAAGTGGTCGGCTCGCTGGCGCATTACGGTTTCAGCGCCCTCGCCCTGCACGGAGACATGGAGCAGCGCGATCGCGACGAAGTGCTGCTGCGTTTCGCCAACCGCAGCTGCAACGTGCTGGTCGCCAGCGACGTCGCCGCACGCGGGCTCGATATCGACGACATCGGCGCAGTGGTGAACTACGAACTGCCGACCGATGCCGATACCTACCTGCATCGCGTCGGCCGCACCGGTCGCGCGGGGAAATCCGGGCTGGCATTGAGCCTGGTCGCCCCGCAGGAACGCGGGCGCGCCGCGCTGGTCGAGGAACGCCAGGGCATATCGATCCGCTACGAGAAAGTCGCGCCGCTTGCAGGCAAGCCGCGCGACGTGCCGCAGGCGACGATGGCGACACTGCGCATCGATGCCGGCCGCACCGACAAATTGCGCCCAGGCGACATCGTCGGTGCATTGACGGGCGACGCCGGCCTGCCCAAGGATGCGGTCGGCAAGATCGACGTGT
>JAEKKW010000110.1:9852-12122 GCA_019510195.1 Lysobacterales bacterium
GCAGCTATGTCGCCATCGCGCGCAACCAGGCGAAACACGCACTGGAACAGCTGCGTGCCGGAAAGATCAAGGGGCGCAAATTCAGGGTGAATCCGATTTAGGTACGATGGGTCTTCACCATGAACCCGGGTTTCGCATGATGTCGAGCGACACAACCTCCATCGTTTCGGTGCGCAACCTCGGCAAGACCTACGCCTCGGGTTACCAGGCGCTGAAGGACGTCAGCCTGGAGATCCGCCGCGGCGAGATCTTCGCCCTGCTCGGCCCGAATGGCGCCGGCAAAACCACCCTGATCAATATCGTCTGCGGCATCGTCAACGCCAGTTCCGGCACGGTGATCGCCGACGGCCACGACATCACCCGCGAAGCGCGTGCCGCGCGCATGAAGATCGGGCTGGTCCCGCAGGAACTGTCGACCGACGCCTTCGAAACCGTATGGGCGACGGTGCGCTTCCCGCCCGATCCGGCGCATCTGGAAAAGGTGCTGCGTGCGCTCTCGCTATGGGACAAGCGCGACAGCAAGATCATGGCGCTGTCCGGCGGCATGAAGCGGCGTGTGTTGATCGCCAAGGCGCTGTCGCACGAACCGCGCATCCTGTTCCTCGACGAACCCACCGCCGGCGTCGACGTCGAATTGCGCCGCGACATGTGGCAGATGGTGCGCGAACTGCGCGAAAGCGGCGTCACCATCATCCTGACCACGCACTACATCGAGGAAGCCGAGGAAATGGCCGACCGCATCGGCGTGATCCGCAAGGGCGAGCTGGTGGTGGTCGAAGACAAGCATGTATTGATGCGCAAGCTCGGCAAGAAGCAGCTGACCCTGCAATTGCAGGCGCCCCTGCAGCAAATTCCCGGAGAACTCGCTGGCGAACCGCTGGAACTCACCGACGACGGCCACACGCTGGTTTACACCTTCGACGCGCAAGCCGAACACACCGGCATCGCCGCGCTGCTGCGGCGCCTGGGCGAGCTCGACATCGGCTTCAAGGACCTCCATTCCAGCGAGAGCTCGCTGGAGGACATCTTCGTCAGCCTCGTGCACGCCGAACCGCGCGACGGCGGCAAGGAGGCGCGCGCATGAACATCCACGGCATCAAGGCCATCTACCGCTTCGAGATGGCGCGCACCTTCCGCACCCTCACCCAGAGCATCGCTTCGCCGGTGCTGTCGACCTCGCTGTACTTCGTGGTCTTCGGTGCGGCCATTGGCTCGCGCATGGGGAACGTGGATGGCGTCAGCTACGGCGCCTTCATCATCCCCGGCTTGCTGATGCTGTCCTTGCTCAACGAAAGCATTTCCAATGCTTCGTTCGGCATCTACATGCCGAAATGGGCCGGCACCATCTACGAGTTGCTGTCCGCGCCAATCGCGCCGCTGGAAATCGTGATCGGTTACGTTGGCGCCGCGGCGACCAAGTCGATCATGCTCGGCGTTCTGATCCTCGTCACCGCACGACTGTTCGTGCCGTACCACATCGCGCATCCGCTGTGGATGCTGTGCTTCCTGCTGCTGACCGCGGTGAGCTTCAGCCTGTTCGGTTTCATCATCGGCCTGTGGGCGGACGACTTCCAGAAACTGCAGGTGGTGCCGCTGATGATCGTGACGCCGCTGACCTTCCTCGGCGGCGCGTTCTACTCGATCAACATGCTACCGCCGCTGTGGCAGAAGATCGCGCTGTTCAACCCGGTGGTGTACCTGATCAGCGGATTCCGCTGGAGTTTCTACGGGATTTCCGACGTGAATGTCGGGATCAGCGTGGCCGCGACGTGCGGATTCCTGCTGCTGTGCCTGCTGGCAGTGTGGTGGATCTTCAGGACGGGATACAAGTTGAAGGCGTGACTACGGATCTTTCATTGAACAAAACCACTGCATCCAATCCTTCCACCTCGCCGGAGTCCGGCACCGTCGGCGATCGTTTGCAGGACGCAATGGCATTGCTGGATGCGATCGTTGCCGACCGCGGCGTGCTCGATGCGTTGCCCACGGAGGACCGCAAACGCCTTTTGCAGGCCGTCGCGCTGGTCCACCATCCAGAACCTCGTGCGCGTCGGCGTAAATCGAAGGACCAGGCACGCGAGCGCGCGCAGGAAAAAGCACGCGCGACCGAAGCACTGCTCGACCAGACCGGCATCCGCACGCTGCGTCGCAAGCCGGTGTTCACCACGCCCAACTATTTCCCGCCGCAGGCGGCCGGCCAGCACGACCCCAGCAACCGGGCGTCCGATCCAGTGGCGCGCAACGAATCACCGGAACTGCTGCATTGTTAC
>JAEKKW010000111.1 GCA_019510195.1 Lysobacterales bacterium
CGCGCTTCGACCAGCCGTGGCGCGACAGTGGTGCGATTAGGACCGGTCGCCCGACCGGTTACGTCAACTTCGCGGCCGGTGCCGATCGCGAAGTGCGCATGCGCATCGCGACTTCGCTGATTTCCGTCGAGCAGGCGAAACGCAATCTCGACCTGGAAATCGGCGATGCAGCGTTCGACACCATCCGCGATCGCGGGCAGGCTGCGTGGGATGCGGTGCTCGGTCGCATCCGCATCGCCGACGCCAGCGACGACCAGCGCACGACGGCATATTCCAACCTCTACCGGCTCTTCCTCTACCCCAACAGCGCGCACGAGAACGCGGGCAGCAATGCGCAACCGCGCTGGATGCATGCCGACCAGAGCACGTGGGCCAAGGACAATGCCGGTGGCGATCCGCAACGCACCTCCGTACGCGTGCTGCCCGGCAAGCTCTACGTCAACAACGGTTTCTGGGATACCTACCGCACCGCGTGGCCGGCCTATGCATTGCTCGCGCCGAAACAGGCCGGCGAGATGGTCAACGGATTCCTCCAGCAGTATCGCGACGGCGGCTGGGTCGCGCGCTGGTCGTCCCCCGGTTACGCCGATCTGATGGTCGGCACCAGTTCCGACGTCGCCTTCGCCGATGCCTGGTTGAAGGGCGTGCGCGGCTTCGATCCTCGCGAAGCCTATGCCGCGGCATTGCGCAACGCGACCACCATCGCGCCGGCGCCGAACGTCGGCCGCAAGGGCATGGCGTCATCGCCCTATCGCGGCTACATCGATACCCGCACCGGCGAAGGCCTGTCGTGGAGTCTTGAAGGAGGACCCAACGACTTCGGCATCGCGCAACTGGCCGAAGCGCTGGCAAAAACTTCACGCGTTCGATCCGGCGACGGGATTCTTCCGCGGTCGCCAGGCCGATGGCGGCTGGCAGAAGCCGGCGAATGCATTCGATCCGCGCGTCTGGGGCGGCGACTACACCGAAGGCAATGCCTGGACCTATGCCTTCCCGGCGGTCTATGACAGCAACGGCCTCGCGACACTGTATGGCGGACGCGATGGTCTGACGAAGAAGCTCGACACGCTGTTCGCGACGCAGGAAACCGCCGGCAAGGAATTTTCCGGCAGCTACGGCGAAGTGATCCACGAGATGACCGAGGCGCGCGACGTGCGCATGGGCATGTACGCGCACAGCAACCAGCCGTCGCACCATCTTGCATGGTTGTACGACAGCGTTGGCCAGCCGTGGAAAACGCAGGCGCTGACGCGCGAGATCCAGCGTCGGCTCTATCTCGGCAGCGAGATCGGCCAGGGCTATCCCGGCGACGAGGACAATGGCGAGATGTCGGCGTGGTACGTGTTCGCGATGCTCGGCCTGTACCCGTTGCGGATGGGGGCACCGGAGTACGCGATCGGTTCGCCGGCATTCGAGCGCGTCGACGTGACGATGGACAACGGCCGGACGCTGCGCGTGATCGCGCATGGCAACAGCCTGCAGAACGTCTATGTGCAGTCGCTGAAAGTCAACGGCAAGCCGTGGACGAAGGCGTGGTTGCCGCATGCGGCGATCGCCAATGGCGGCACCCTGGAATTCACCATGGGCGCGAAACCGTCGCGCTGGGGTAGCGGCGAACGCGATCTCGCGCCGTCGCTGACTGCCGCCGGACAGGCGCCGAAGCCGCTGTGCGACATCGCATCGCAGTTGGTGTCTTCGACGTTCGCGAACGGCTCTTCCGCGAAGGCGTTGGTCGACGGCGATGCGATGACCGGCGCGACGATTTCCGCCAACACCCGCGAAATGCGCCTGAGTTTCGATCAGCCGCAGCGACTCGATTTCTATACCCTGACTTCGGGCGCATCGAATGCAGGCGAACACGCCGATGCGCTCACGCTTGGCTGGACAGTGCAAGGTCGCAACGATGCCGGCGCCTGGCACGATGTCGACCGCCGCACGCGGGAAAGTTTCCCGTGGTCGCGGCAGCTGCATCCGTTCCGCATCGCCCATCCGCGGGCATGGCGTGAATTGCGCCTGCGCTTCGATGGCGGTGCACCCTTCGATCTTGCGGAGGTCGGGTTGATGCAGGCCAGGCGCTTCGACACGGGGTGTGGCGTGCATTGATGGCTTGAAAAGCACCGCCCGGCAAGCCGCACTACTTTTCCTTGCGCCAGTTCACCGATGCGCGGTTCTCCACCGTGCTCGATTCGATCTGGATGTCGAAGCCCTTGCGCAACAGGTACTTCAGCATCAGTACCTGGCCAGTGCCAAGCAGCGACACGCCGTAGCCGACGTACATCTTCGGCGACAGGTATTTGCCGACGCCGAGCACGCTGCCGCCCAGCGCGCGCGACTGCATCACGCCGGCATCATCGAGGCCGATCTTCGAGCCCAGCTGCGATGCCAGCAATCCTTCGCCCGCGCTCAACGCCGCCGACATCGCGCTGACTTCGCTTTGCGCATTGCTGTCGAGTCCGGACAGCGAATGCCCGGTCACCAGCAGCGCCAGCGCATCGTCCTGGCTGCTGGCGGGATCGCTCCACACATCCGCCTGCGGTCGCGACGCGCGACCGCTCACCGAGATGCCGGCGGTGACATCACCCAGATCGCGTTCGGCGCGCACGTCCAGCACCGGATTGCCGACCGCATCGTTCGACCACACCAGGCGCCCGCGGGTGATGGTGAGATTCTGGCCGTAGGCGCGATAGCGCCCGCTGACATCGAGCGTCCCGGTCGCCAGGGTGTCGCGGCCAGGCCGCGCACGCACGCGCAGGCTGCCGCCGAGCTGGCCCTTCAAGCCAAAACCGTTGATGTTGACGTTGTCGCCGAGCACGAGTTTCAGGTCGAGATCGAGCGGCGTGCCGGAGCTGCTGCGTTCGGGGTCGACCGGATCGAGAATCACCACGTCGCCGGAACGCGTTGCGCCGCCACTCAGGCGTTCGAGATCGATCGTCGCCGACGGCAGGCCGACGGTACCGGTGACCGTCAGCGGCTGGCCGGCGCGGAACTTCACCAGCACGTCGGGATCGGCGATCGCCTTGAGATTGCGCGTGTCCGACACCAGCACGTTGCGGCCCTTGACCGTGAGTTGCAGCGGGGTGTCCTGGCCCAGCCAGCCGAGGGTGCCATCGACGTTCAGGATGCCGGTGCCGGAACGCAGGCTGCCGCTGATATGCGCATTGCCGTCGGCCTGCGCTTCCATCTTCACCGTGCCGTTGTCGATCACCAGGCCAAGCGCGGGCAGATCTGTGCGGAATTCGCTCAGCACCGCGTTGCCGCCGATGCGCGGCGTCGCGCGCGAACCCGCCAGCAGGATGTGCCCGGCGAGATGTCCCTGCGGTTCGACGATGTCGGGCGAGAACAGTTCGATCAGGGTGAGGTCACGGGTGTCGACGTCGATGCTGCCGGCGAGTGGCGCGTGTTCGTCCCAACCGGTGGAGATGTCGGCGGTGATGTGGCCGTTGCCGTTGTAGCCGGCGTTCAACTTGCCTTGCAGGTGGTTGGGATCGAAGGTGGCATCGAGCGTCAGGGCCTGCCATTCGAATGCGGTCGTGTGGCGTTGCACCGGCACGCGCACGCCGCCCTGCGGCGACGTCAGGTGCACGTTGCCGCGCCAACTGCCGCCGACCGGCTGCACCGCTCCGTTCAATGCAATCTCGCCCTGCAGATCCCACGGCTTGCCGTCCTTGCGCGGTGGCAGATAGGGCAGCGCCAGCACCAGCGGCAGGCCATGCCCTTGCACCTGCACGCCACGACGCGGCCACTCGGCGTTGGCGCACAGGTTGCCGCCCGCGGTGGAAGTGAAGCAGCTCTGCGACAACGTCCAGTTGCTGCCGTGCTGCGCGAACTGCGCGGGCGCCTGGAGTTGCCACGCCGCACCTTTCGTTGGCGCGAGATGCAGCGACGACAGCGTGCCGCGCCAGTCGTTGCCCTGCTTCAGCGCGTTGCCGGCGATCGCGAGCTGGCCGATGCCGCCGCTGGCGGTCGCGGTGAGGGCGAGATGCTCCATCGCGCCGGTCGCGTGCGCTTCGAGGCGATCGAAGACCATGCCCGCTTCGATGCCACTGCCGGTGATCGCGAGATTGCCGTTGCCGTTCTGCCACGGCAGGCGTCCGCGTGCACTAAGGGTGGCGGCGCGATAACTGCCGTAACGCAAACCGGTTCCGGAGAGATCGGCATCGATGTCGGGGCCGTTGCGCGGTCCGCTGATCTTCAGCGTGCCTGCCAGCGTGCCGGCGGCATTCGGCAAGAGATCGTCGAGACGCAACGGGTTCAACTTTGCATCGATGTTGAAGGCGCGATCGACGCGGCCCTTGGCATCGATGCGGCTGCCACCGAGCGTGAGCGCGACATCACCACCGAATTCCATCACGTCCCTGGCGGTCGCCGCGGTACGCAATTCCATCCGTGCGTGCCCGGCGATGGCGCGGCCGCGCAATTTGCCGCCGAGTTGCTGCGCATCGGCGACGATATCCATGCGGCCGTCGTTGCGACGATTGCCGGTGGTGGCGATGCGGCCGTTCAACGCGCCCTTCCAGTCGGGCAGGAAATAGCCGGGATCGAATCCGGACAGATTGGCGTCGGCCTTCCAGTTCAGCGCTGGCGCCCAGGCGACGCGACCGCGCCCATCCAGCCGTCCCTGCGGCATCGTCACGCGCAGTGCATTGAAGCTGACGCCGTCACCATCGCCGATGCCGTCGAATGCGACCTGCGCGCTGTCCTTGCCGCGCACAGCGACACCGGTTCCGGTCGCGTTCCACTTGCTGGTGGTGCCGGCGAACTTGAAGTCGGCACTGGCGCCGATGGCATCCGCGCCCGTACCCCAGCGCAGGCCGCGCGCGACCACCGCGAAATCGAACTGGCCGTTGCGATCCTTGCCGAAATCGCCGTGCCCGTTGGCGCTGATGCGACCGCCGAACACATCGACCACGATCGGCTTGAGTTCCAGCTTCTGGTCGGCGAGACGGAAGCGCGACGGCTGGATCACCGCGTGCAGATCGCCGCGATCGAAGTGGCCACGGAGTTCGGCCTCGTAATCCTTGCCGTCGCCCTGCACGTCGAAACTCAGCGGCGTCGACGGCTCCGCCGTCCCCGCCAGCAGTCCGAGGTCAAGCGATTGCGCGTTGGCGCGCAGCGTCCACACCGGAACGCGTTCGCCATCCCTGAGGGTGAGATGGGCGTACAGCGGCGCCGGCGCATTGCCGCTCAGCGCGATATCCATGCGATCGAGATCGCCGCGTGCAGCCAGTCCAAGCGCCGGGCGCGAGCGTCCCAGCGGCGCCGGCATCAGCGCCGATGCCACGAGATTCATCCGATAGCGATCGGCCGGGGCGTAATCGCCCTGCACCCTGAAATCGCCGCGATCGGTTTCCGCCGTCAAGTGATCGGCGTGGAGGCGTCCATCCTCGACTTCCAGCGCACCGCGCACCTGGCGCACGTCGACCAGCGGCACGTTGACGCGCGTCACCGCGAGGTTGTTGACGACGATGGCATCGACGCGGATCGGCAACGGCGTGTGGACCTGCGGCAGCGACTGCGGCCAGCGCGGCAGTTCGAACGGTTTCTCGCTGTGCGGGAGATCGAGCGTCGCATCGGTGATCGCGATCGAATCCAGCCGCAGCTTGCGACCGAGCAACGGCTGCAGCATCGGCCGCATCGTCAGCGTGTCGGCACTGAAGGTGGTGACCTCCGGTGTCTTGCACAGCGGATACGCCACCGGCTTGCCGTCCTTGTCCGGACAGGCGCGATAGACGAAACGCACGCCGTGCAATGTCATCGGCCCCGACACCGGGCCTTCGGCGGTCTTCCAGCCCAGTTCGGTGCCGACCGGCAACAGGCCGCGGATGCGCGCGAGCAGGAAATCGCGACCGGCGATCGTCGTCAGCAGCCAGTACAGGCCGCCGACCGCGAGCACCGCCAGCAGCAGCATGCCGAGGCCGCTGCGCCAGGCGATCTTGCGCGCGCGCTTGCGCCGCAACCCGCGCAACTCGGCGATGCGCGCTTCGCGCTGTTCCGCCGTCGCGTTGTCCGGCAACGGTTCCAGCCCGTAACGCTTTTCGAGGTCGCGACTCACAGGTCGGCGCCGATGTTGAGGTGGAGGGTGAATGGCGAATCGGGATGCTTGAGGCCGCGCGCGATGTCGATGCGCACCGGGCCGACCGGCGAACGCCAGCGCACGCCGAAGCCGACGCCGGGATGCCAGTCGATCTTGTGGCCGTCGAAGGCGCTGCCGCCATCGACGAAGGCCGCCGCGCCCCAGCTGGTGGTGAAGTAGCGCTCGTATTCGACACTGCTGGTCACCACGTTCTTGGCGCCGTAGGCGAACAGATAGCGGCCCTTCGGATCCTGCAGGCGCGGCCCGACCTCGCGCCAGTTGTAACCGCGGATGCTGCGATCACCGCCGGCGAAGAACCGCAGCGACGGCGGCAACGCCAACGCATCCTTGGCCACGGTATAGCCGAGTTCGCCGCGCAGGATCAGGCGATCCTGCGGACCCAGCCCATGGAACCATTGCGCGCGCGCATGGGCCTGGACGAATCCGCCGCCGGCGCCGGCCGAACCGCCACGCAAGGTGAAGCTGGCACCGATGCCGCGCCGCGGATAGAGGCGATCGTCGACACTGACGTAGTGCATGTCGATCTGCGGGAAGAACAGGCTGGTGGTCTGGTACGGCGTCTTGAGTTTGCTGGCCGGGTCGATGTAGGCCCAGCGTTCACGCAGCGCCTGCAACGAAATCGCCGCATCCAGTTTGGTATTGATCTGTCCGCTGCGGCTCAATGCGAATTGCACGCGGCGGTTGTCGATGTAGCGACTCTGCTCGTCGCCGAACTGCAGGCTGGCGCTGTACCAGCCGTCCAGCCATTTGAAGGCCGGCACGCGATACTGCAATGTCGCCACCTTGCGCTTCTGGGCGTAATCGACCTGCGCCAGTGCCTTGTGGCCGCGCTTGTTGAGATAGCGCCGCTCCAGCCCGAAACGCGCGCCGGCGCCACTGTCGGTGCCGTAGCTCAGGCCCGCGGTATAAATGCTGCGTTTGGCCGGTTCCAATGTCACCTGCACCGGCACTTGCAGGTCCTTGGCGTCGCCCGGCAGCGGTTCGATGTCGATGCGGCTGAAGTAGTCGAGCGCGATCAGCGATTTGCGCAGGCGATCGAGGCGGCCCTGGTGGTAATAATCGCCCACGTCCCAGTACACCAGGCGTTCCAGCAATTTCGTGTTGATGATTTCGTTCGGCGTCTGCTCGAAGGTCACCGGCCCCATTTCGTAGCGTTCGCCGCTGGTCCAGCGCAGGTCGACATCGGCGGCGTGCGCGGCACGCGTCACCTCGACCTTGTGGCTGAGGAAATCGGCATCGAAATAACCGCGCTGGGCCAGGCGCTGGGTGATCGCGGTCTTGCCCGCTTCGTAGGCGCTCTGGTCGAACACCTGGCCCGGCACCGGCTCGACCTTGTGGATGTCCTGCGTCAGGTATTGGTCCTTCGCGCCCGACCCCTCGATGCCGTAGGCGACCTTGCGCACGATCACCGGCTCGCCGCGCTCGACGTCGATGGTCACCACCAGCGTGTCGCGATCGCTCGACGGCGTGACCCTGATCTGCGGCGAGTAGTAGCCGTACGGCTCCAGCGCGTTGCGCGTTTCCGTTTCGGCCTCCTCCAGCAGGTAATCGAGGCGGCGATCGGACACCGGCTTGCCGATCGCGTCCTCCAGCGACAGTGCCGCGCGGACGTCGTCCGCCATTGCGCCGTCGATGCCGCGAATCTCCACGCGCTTCACTTGCGCCGCGTGCACGCCGGCGCAAGACAAGCAGAACAGGATCAGCAGGAATCGAGCCGCACGCATTGCGACAGGATACCGGTCCGAATGCCGCTTCGCTTAACGCAATAATGACGACGCACGACCGATCCACCTGATCGACGCGACTCGACGACGCACTGCCATCAAGCAGGCTACGGCGTCGCGGCTACCCGCTTGTCGTCTCGGCTGCCCGCAGTGATCGCCATGCTCCTGTCGCTCCCGGCCACAAACGTGAAAACGACTTCGCTATAGCCCTGCCAGCAGAGATCCGAAGCCTGGTGGTTGGCCTGTACACGCACCGTGTTCATGTCGTCCGTCCAGGCGCGACCGAAACCCCGGGCCATATCGGAACGACTGAGGTAGGCGCTCCAGCCGAAACTGCCATTGCAACTCTTGTCGATCTGCTTGCGCGCGGTCACTTTGATCGGCTGGAGCAACTGGTCCTGGGCGGCACTTGCCGACAAGTTCATCAGCATTGCTGCCGATGCAAGAAGCAAAACCTTGGTGTTCATGAGCGAGCCTCCACACTGGCGAATCTCTCCGGACTACCGGTCGCAGCACGGGGTCGCCTTATCTCCAATTACGAAGATTCTTCGATGGAATTACGGCCGCGCTGCCGCGACGAAGCCGCGTTCCAGATCTGTCTGAAGGACAACGGCATCCCCGCCTGCTGGAAACGGCATGGCTTTCCGCAGCAGTGCCGCCCGCAAGGGGACGGCGCATGCTGCGAATGCGCCGTCAATCGCTCAGCTGCGCATCCCGGTGCCGCGCTTCAACAACCACAACGCCAGTGCGGTCAAGCCGATCACGAACAGCAGCATCAGGCCGAAGGCCGCGCCCATCGCCACGTCGCTCTGCCCGAGCAGGCCGTAGCGGAACGCATTCACCATGTAGAAGATCGGGTTGAGGTGGGTCATCGTCTGCGCCCAGCCCGGCAGCAGCTTGACCGAATAGAACACGCCGCCGAGATAGGTCAGAGGCGTGAGGATGAAGGTCGGGACGATGGCGACGTCATCGAATTTCTTCGCATAGATCGCGTTGATCAGGCCTGCCAGCGAGAAGATGATCGCGCCCAGCAGCACCGAAGCCACCGTCACCAGCGGATGCGGCACGCGCACGCGGGTGAAGAACATCGCGATCACCAGCACGATCGCGCCGACCATCAGGCCGCGCAACACCGCGCCGGCGACGTAGCCGGCCAGCACCACCCAGTTCGGCATCGGCGACACCAGCAGTTCCTCGATGTGGCGACCGAACTTGGCGCCGAAGAAACTCGAGCTGATGTTGCCGTAACTGTTCTGGATGATCGACATCATCACCAGGCCGGGCACGATGAAGTCCATGTAGCGGATACCGTCCATCGTGCCGACGCGCGAACCGATCAGGCCGCCGAAGATCAGGAAGTACAGCGTCATGGTGATCGCCGGCGGCATCAGGGTCTGGCCCCAGATGCGCAGGATGCGCATCACTTCGCGGCGGGCAATGGTGAGGAAGGCGATCCAGTTGGGATTGCTCATGCGCGGGCCTCCACGGGATCGGCAACCATGCGCACGAACAACTCCTCCAGTCGATTCGATTTGGTGCGCATCGAACGCACGCGGATGCCGGCGGCATCGAAGGCTTCGAACACGCGGTTGAGGTCCATCGCGCGCGGCATCTCGAGATCGATGGTATGGCCGTCGATCGCCACCAGCGTGGTGCCCTCGATCTGCGGCAGTTGCGCCGGCAGGCCACCGTCGATGTCGAACAGGAAGCCTTCGACGTCAAGCCTGGCAAGCAATGCCTTCATCGGTCCTTCGGCGACGATCTGGCCGCGGTTGATGATGGCGAGGTTGCGGCACAGGCTCTCCGCTTCCTCGAGGTAGTGCGTGGTGAGGATGATGGTGGTGCCAGCGGCGTTGATCCGTTTCAGCGTTTCCCACATGCCGCGACGAATCTCGATGTCGACGCCGGCGGTCGGCTCGTCGAGGATCAGCAGGCGCGGCTCGGTCATCAGCGCGCGCGCGATCATCAGCCGCCGCTTCATGCCGCCCGACAGCGTGCGGCTCATCTTGTCGTGCTTGTCCCACAGGAACGCATCCTTCAGCACCGCCTCGGCGCGCGGCAGCGCGACTTCGCGCGGGATGCCGTAGAACCCCGCGTAGTTCACGCAGATGTCGAGCGGCTTCTCGAACATGTTGAAGTTGAGTTCCTGCGGCACCAGTCCGATCAGGCGCATCGCCGCGTCGCGCTGGCGGTCGATGTCGACGCCGAAGACCTCGACGCTGCCCGAGGTCTTGTTGACCAGCGAGCTGATGATGCCGATCAGGGTCGACTTGCCAGCACCGTTGGGACCGAGCAGTGCGTAGAAATCGCCGGGCTGGACATCCAGCGAGATGCCCTTGAGGGCCTCGACGCCGTTGTCGTAGGTCTTGCGCAGTTCGTGCACGCTCAGCGCGGGCGTGCGGGTCGAATCCGTCATCGCAGAAGGAGTTCGCAGGGGAGACCCGTTATTATAGGCGTCTTATGTCGAAGTTCTTTCCGATCCGGCTGCTTGAGCGCCGGCAGATCGCCCCCTCCGTCCTCCACCTCGCCTTCGTTCGCGACGACGGCGAAGCACTGGACTACACCCCCGGGCAATTCATCCAGATCCATTTCAGCGGCGAAGCGGTGGAATTCGTCGCCAGCATCGTCCCCGGCGGCGCCGCCACCGCGCTGTTCCAGGGCATGGCGGCCGGCGATCGCCTGCAGGCCAGCGGTCCGCTCGGGCTGTTCACCCTCAAGCCCACTGATGCCAACCGCCGCTACCTGCTGATCGCCACCGGCACCGGCGTCGCCAGCTACCGTTCGATGCTGCCGCAACTCGACGCGATGATCCGCGAGCGCGGCGTCGAAGTCATCGTCGTCCACGGCGCGCGCATTCCGGCCGAGCTGCTGTTCGCCGACGAATTCCTGGCGATGGTCGACAAGCATCCGGGCAAGTTCCGCTACCTGCCCTGCCTGTCGCGCGAGGAGATGGTCGATGCCGGCGCATTCGCCGGCGCCGAACCGGCGCATGGTTACGTGCAGAATCGCCTGGCCGACCTCGCGCCAAGCGCCGAACACGACATCGCCTACATGTGCGGCAATCCCAACATGGTCGATGCCGTGGTCGCCGCACTGAAGGAACACGGCCTGCCGATGAAGGACATCCGCCGCGAGAAGTACATCAGCCTGAAGTAACCGTTCTTATTTGACGACACGCTTCAGCGGCACGACATTGGCGGAACCCGCATCCCTGCATTCCGCCTGCCGAAGCAAAGGCGACATGACACGTTCCAGGATCGCCATGGCTTCGCGGATGTCGGCCGCGGACATGCTCGAGAATCCCAGGATCAGGCCCAGTGCTTCCGGTTGCTGCAGGTAGCAGGGATCGACCGTGTAGATGCCGAGTCCTTCCTGAAGGCAACGCCGCACCAGCATCGCACCGGCATCCGCGCCCAGGCTGTTGAACGTCGCCAGGAGATGCATTCCCGATCGCGGCAAGGCAAAACCGGCCGTGGTACCGAAGCGCGCCATCAGTTCGGAGGCAAGCGCGGTGCGCCGGCTCAGCAATTCCTCGGAGACCCAGCGCAAATGGCGGACGTACGCGCCACTCTGGATCAATCCGGCCAGGGCGATCTGCTCGAGCGTGGGCGAGCCGAAATCGAGGGTCCATTTCGCCGCCAGCAAGTCCTGTTGCAGCGCCGGTGGCGCCACGATGTATCCCAGCCGGATGCCAGCGGAAAACGATTTCGACAACGTGCCGACATAGATCGTGCGTCCATGGCGATCGGATGCGTGCAATGACAGCAATGCCGGGCCATTGATCCGGAATTCGCCGTCGTAGTCGTCCTCGATCACCCACGCGCCGGTCCTGTGCGCATGGTCCAGCAGCGATGCACGCCGCGCCTCGGACAACACGGTCCCCGTCGGGAACTGATGGGAGGGCGTGGTGTAGACCAGTTGCACGCCCGGCGGGATGTCCTCCACCCTCATGCCGTCGTGATCCACGGGAATCGGGACAATCCTTGCGCCGGCGATCTGGAACAACTTGCGTGCGCTGAAGTATCCCGGTTCCTCGAACGCCACCGCGTCACCGGCATTCAGCAGCGCCTGGATGCACACCTGGATCGCCTGTTGCACGCCCGCGACGATGATGATGTCGTCGGCATCGCAGACGATGCCGCGGCTGCGTTCGATGTGATGTGCCAATGCACTCCTCAGTTCCGCATTGCCCTGGACGCGCGGATAGCGATTCGCCGCGCGCGGGATCGCCTTGCGGATTTCCTTGGCCCACAGCACATCCATGCTCTTGTTCTGGATCGGCTGGCCGTATTCGAAGGCATGGCGGATGCCGTCGGGCCGCCGACCGGGCATGCCCTTGAGATCGAACACGGTCCTGGCGATCCGGCTGCGCTCGTTCTGCGGTGGAATCGCGGAGCGCAGCTGGCTGCCGCGTTCCTTCGCGAACCGGCTTTTCGCCACGTAACTGCCGGAACCGGTGACCGTATTGGTATAGCCCTCGGCCCTCAGCAATTCGTACGCCGCAACGACCGTGGTTCTGGAGATGCCCAACTGGCGGCAGAGGTCCCGCGACGGCGGCAGGCGCTCGCCTTCCGCCAGCCGTCCTGTCGCGATGGCATTCTT
>JAEKKW010000112.1 GCA_019510195.1 Lysobacterales bacterium
ACTTCCGCACGACCGACATCACGGGTGCGGTGGAGCTGCCGGAAGGCACGGAGATGGTGATGCCGGGCGACAACATCAAGATGAAGGTGTCGCTGATCAACCCGGTGGCGATGGACGAAGGCCTGCGCTTCGCGATCCGCGAAGGTGGCCGCACCGTCGGCGCCGGCGTTGTCGCCAAGATCATCAAGTAATCGCGACAAGGAACCGGCCCCATTTATTTTGGGGTCGGGGCTTGCAAAGGCCATTCCAGACCCGCTAGAATGTAAGACCACTTGCGGATACGGCATTCGTGCCGGGCAGGTGACAGCGAAAAGAGGGGCAAGGATTGCACCTCGTCTTCGCCGGACAGGGATCATGTCGTGGGCGGACGGCCATTGGCCGCAGCCGACGCGTTGTTTTCCGTCTGGGCGGGCCGGGTAACCGGGCCGCCTTCATGTTTTTCAGGATGCTCCACCGGAATCCCGATACTGCCGGACCCTGGCCGCCGACGTGAGTCGCGGCAAGCCCGGGAAGTCGGGGCCCCTCGCGGTTCGGCCCACCTAGCGGCCGGCCGTTGCTCTTTCAACCAAAGGAATTCCCGCCATGGCGGACCAGAAGATCCGAATTCGGCTCAAGGCTTTCGATCATCGCCTGATCGATCGTTCCACGAGCGAAATCGTCGAGACGGCCAAGCGGACCGGCGCGCAAGTGCGCGGCCCGATCCCGCTGCCGACCAAGACCGAACGCTACACCGTGCTGACTTCGCCGCATGCCGACAAGGATGCGCGTGACCAGTACGAGACCCGCACGCACAAGCGCGTGCTCGATATCGTCGACCCCAACGACAAGACCGTGCAGGCGATGATGAAGCTCGAACTCGCGGCTGGCGTTGACGTCCAGATCAAATTGGCCTGAGGAGACCGGGAATGAGCGCGAAAGTGCACCAGCTCGGTATCGTCGGCCGCAAGGCCGGCATGACCCGTCTGTTCACCGAAGATGGCAAGTCCATCCCGGTGACCCTGATCGAGGCAACGCCGAACCGCATCACCCAGGTCAAGACCGTCGACGTCGACGGCTACTCGGCCATCCAGGTCACCGCCGGCGTCAAGCGCGCCGCGTTGATCAACAAGACCGGCGCCGGTCACTACGGCAAGGCCAAGGTCGAAGCCGGTCGTGGCCTGTGGGAATTCCGCGTCGCCGACGACAAGATCGCCGACTTTGCCGTTGGTGGTGAAGTAAAGCCCGACATCTTCAGCGAAGGCCAGATCGTCGATGTCCAGGGCGTGACCAAGGACAAGGGCTTCCAGGGCACCATCAAGCGCTGGAACTTCCGCATGGGCGACGCCACCCACGGCAACTCGCTGTCGCATCGTGCCCCGGGTTCGATCGGCCAGCGCCAGACGCCGGGTCGCGTGTTCCCGGGCAAGAAGATGTCCGGCCACATGGGCGCCGAAACCCAGACCACGCAGAACCTCAAGGTCGTCAAGGTCGACGCCGAGCGCGGCCTGATCGCCGTGCGTGGCGCGGTTCCGGGTGCTCCGGGCGGCGACGTCATCGTGCGTCCGACGAGCAAGGGAGTCTGAGCATGGAACTGACCAACATCAGCGGCAAGAAAGTGTCGGTTTCCGACGCGATCTTCGGCCGTGAATTCAACGCGGACCTGATTTCCCAGGTCGTCACCGCGTATCGCAACGCCGGCCGTTCCGGTACCAAGGCGCAGAAGACGCGCTCGGAAGTCAACGGCACCACCAAGAAGTCGAAGAAGCAGAAGGGTGGCGGTGCACGTCACGGCGCCCTGACCGCTCCGATCTTCGTCGGTGGTGGCGTGACCTTCGCGGCCAAGCCGCGCAGCTTCGAGCAGAAGGTCAACCGCAAGATGTATCGCGCGGCGATGGCTTCGATCCTGTCGGAACTCAACCGCCAGGGCCGCATCACCGTCGTCGATACGATCGACGTCGATGCACCGAAGACCCAGGGCCTGGTCGGCAAGCTGGCCGAGCTGAAGGCCGGCAAGCGTCCGCTGTTGGTCGTCGAAGACGCCAGCGAAAACCTGTACCTGGCCGCCCGCAACATCCCTTACGTGGAAGTGCGCGACGTGCAGGGCCTGGACCCGGTGTCGCTGGTCGCGTCCGACACGGTCGTGATGACTGCCGACGCGGTCAAGAAGATCGAGGAGTGGCTGGCATGAGCCTCAACGTGTATTCCGTGATTCGTGCACCGCGCGTGTCTGAAAAGACCGCCCGCCTGCAGGAAGTCTCCAACCAGTACGTCTTCGAAGTCGCGAAGGACGCCACCAAGGCCGATGTGAAGGCTGCCGTGGAAGAAATCTTCGAGGTGAAGGTCGCTGCCGTGAACGTCTTGAACGTGAAGGGCAAGGCCAAGGCTTTCAAGAACCGCACCGGCCGTCGTGGCGACTGGCGCAAGGCGTACGTGACCCTCGCTGATGGCCAAGCCATCGACGTGACGGCCAAGGCCTGAGGAAAACGACCATGGCATTGATGACATTCAAGCCCACTTCCGCAGGCCGCCGCAGCGCGGTCCGCGTGGTGACGCCCGATCTCCACAAGGGTGCGCCGCATGCGCCGTTGCTCGAGAAGCAGGGCAAGACCGGTGGCCGCAACAACTACGGCCGCATCACCACCCGCCATATCGGTGGTGGCCACAAGCAGCACTACCGCCTGATCGATTTCAAGCGTGACAAGGAAACGATCCCGGCCAAGGTCGAGCGTATCGAATACGACCCGAACCGCACCGCGCACATCGCGCTGCTGTGCTACGCCGACGGCGAACGCCGCTACATCATCGCCCCCAAGGGCCTGAAGGCGGGCGACCAGGTGATGGCCGGCGTGACCGCGCCGATCCGTGCCGGCAACACCCTGCCGCTGCTCAACATCCCGGTCGGCACCACGGTGCATTGCATCGAGATGAAGCCGGGCAAGGGCGCCCAGATGGCCCGCGCCGCCGGCGCCGGCGTCCAGCTGATCGCACGCGAGCAGGGCTACGCCACGCTCCGCCTGCGTTCCGGCGAAATGCGCAAGGTTCCGGTCGAATGCCGCGCCACCATTGGTGAAGTCGGCAACGTCGAGCACAACCTCGAGAAGCTGGGCAAGGCCGGCGCGAAGCGCTGGCGCGGTGTCCGCCCGACCGTTCGCGGTGCCGCCATGAACCCGGTGGACCACCCGCACGGTGGTGGCGAGGCGAAGGCCGGCCAGGGCAACCCGCATCCGGTCACCCCGTGGGGTGTCCCGACCAAGGGTTACAAGACGCGCAAGAACAAGCGCACGCAGCAGTTCATCGTGCGCGATCGCAGGAGTTAATCGGACATGGCACGCTCACTCAAGAAGGGTCCGTTCATCGACCACCACCTCGCAAAGAAGGTGGAAGTCGCGGGCACCAACACCAAGAAGCCGATCAAGACCTGGTCGCGTCGCTCGATGATCATGCCGGAGATGGTGGGTTTCACCATCGCCGTGCACAACGGCAAGGCCCACGTGCCCGTGCTGGTCAACGAGAACATGGTTGGCCACAAACTCGGCGAATTCTCGTTGACGCGGACCTTCAAGGGTCATGGCGGCGACAAGAAGGCGGGCAAGTAAGGAGAGCATGATGGAAGCCAAGGCAATCCTGCGCTCCGCGCGCATCTCCCCGCAGAAGGCCCGACTGGTCGCCGACCAGGTCCGCGGTCTCCCGGCGGCCCGTGCACTGGACCTGTTGAAGTTCAGTGACAAGAAGGCAGCCCACATGATCCACAAGGTCCTGTGGTCGGCCGTCTCCAACGCCGAAAACAATGTCGGCGCCGATGCCGATGCGCTCAAGGTCAAGACCATCATGGTTGATGAAGGTCCGAGCCTGAAGCGTTTCATGGCGCGCGCGAAGGGACGCGGTACCCGCATCCTCAAGCGCACCAGCCACATCACCATCGTCGTCGCCGAGGGCAAGTAACCATGGGTCATAAAGTTCATCCCGTCGGTATCCGTCTCGGCATCGCCAAGGACTGGAATTCGAAGTGGTATGCCGGCAAGAAGGAATTCGCCGGTTTCCTCGCCGGTGACCTCAAGGTCCGCGAACTGCTTCGCAAGAAGCTGGCGCAGGCCGGCATCTCCCGCATCCTGATCGAGCGTCCGGCCAAGTCGGCGCGCGTGACCATCTTCACCGCCCGTCCGGGCGTGGTGATCGGCAAGCGCGGCGAAGACATCGAGAAGCTGCGCAAGGAAGTGTCCGATGTCATGGGCGTCCCGGCGCACATCAACGTCAGCGAAGTCCGCAAGCCGGAACTCGACGCGCAGCTGGTCGCCGAGTCGATCGCGCAGCAGCTCGAGCGCCGCATCATGTTCCGCCGCGCGATGAAGCGCTCGGTCGGCAACGCGATGCGCCTGGGCGCTCTGGGCATCAAGGTCAACGTCGCTGGCCGCTTGAACGGCGCTGAAATCGCCCGCTCGGAGTGGTACCGCGAAGGCCGCGTGCCGCTGCATACCCTGCGTGCGGACATCGACTACGGTTTCGCCGAGGCGCACACCACCTATGGCGTGATCGGCATCAAGGTCTGGATCTACAAGGGCGAAGTGTTCGATTTCGCGCAAGTGGGCCAGGAAAAGAACGACGAGCCGCGCAATGAGCGCAGCGACCGTCCGGCCCGCGCTCCGCGTGCGCCGCGCGGCGATCGCGATGGCGGCAACCGTGAGGCAAGGGGCTAAGCCATGCTGCAACCCAAGCGAACCAAATACCGCAAGCTCCACAAGGGCCGTAACGAAGGCCTGGCCTGGAGTTCCAATGCCGTGTCGTTCGGCGAGTACGGCCTGCGTTCGACGCAGACCGGTCGCCTGACCGCGCGCCAGATCGAGGCCGCCCGTCGTGCCATCAGCCGTTACGTCAAGCGCGGCGGCAAGATGTGGATCCGCGTGTTCCCCGACAAGCCGATCACCGAGAAGCCGATCGAAGTCCGCATGGGCTCCGGCAAGGGCAACGTCGAGTACTGGGTCGCCCAGATCCAGCCCGGCCGCATGATCTATGAAATCGAGGGCGTCGATGAGGCGACCGCGCGCGAGGCGTTCCGCCTGGCCGCCGCCAAGCTCTCGGTGACCACCCAATTCGTGACCCGGACGGTGCGCTGATGGACATCAAGCAACTCCGCCAGTTGTCCGAGAAGGACCTGGCCAACCACATGACCGAGCTCCAGAAGGAGCAGTTCGCCCTGCGCATGCAGAAGGCGACCGGTCAGATGGAAAAGACCCACGAGATCCGCCGCGTCCGCCGGGAAATCGCCCGCGCCAAGATGCAGCAGTCCGTCGTGGCCAAGAAGTAACCACGGACATGACCATGAACAACACTGATAAAAAGCAGCACACGGTCGAAGGCCGCGTGGTCAGCAACAAGATGGACAAGACGGTGACCGTGCTTGTCGAGCGCCAGATCAAGCACGCGCTCTACGGCAAGTACATCCGTCGCTCCACCAAGCTGCATGCCCACGACGCCGACAACGCCTGCAACGAAGGCGATCTGGTGCGCGTCGCCGAATGCGCACCGCTGTCCAAGACCAAGAACTGGCGCGTGGTCGAAATCGTCGCCCGCGCGGCCGAATAAGAGGAGGCTACAGACATGATCCAGATGCAGAGCCACCTCGATGTCGCGGACAATTCCGGTGCCAAGGAAGTCATGTGCATCAAGGTGCTTGGAGGTTCCAAGCGCCGTTATGCCGGCATCGGCGACATCATCAAGGTGTCGATCAAGGACGCCATCCCGCGCGGCAAGGTGAAGAAGGGCGAGGTCTACAACGCCGTGGTCGTGCGTACCCGCAAGGGCGTGCGTCGCCCGGACGGTTCGCTGATCCGCTTCGACGGCAACGCCGCCGTCTTGCTGAACAACAAGCATGAACCCATCGGCACCCGCATTTTCGGGCCGGTGACGCGCGAACTGCGCTCCGAGAAGTTCATGAAGATCGTTTCGCTCGCGCCTGAAGTGCTGTGAGCCGGAGGACACCATGAACCGAATCAAGAAAGGCGACCAGGTGATCGTCATCACCGGCAAGGACAAGGGCAAGAAGGGCGACGTCGTGCGCGTCGACGGCGAGCGCGTGTTCGTTTCGAACATCAACGTCGTCAAGCGCCACACCAAGCCGAATCCGCAGATCGGCCAGGCCGGTGGCGTGGTCGAGCGCGAAGCCTCGATCCACACTTCCAACGTGATGCTGTTCAACCCGGCCAGTGGCAAGGGTGAGCGCGTCGGTATCAAGGTGCTGGAGGATGGACGCAAACTGCGTGTGTTCCGCTCCGGCGATGCGATTGACGCCTGAGGTTTGATGACATGAACACCCGACTGGAAAAAATCTACAAGGAAGAAGTGGTGCCGGTGCTGATGAAGCGCTTCGGCTACACCAATCCGATGCAGGTCCCGAAGATCCAGAAAATCACCATCAACATGGGCGTCGGCGAAGCCGCGACCAACAAGAAGGTGCTGGAAAACGCCGTGGCCGACCTCGCCAAGATCACCGGCCAGCAGCCGATCATCACCAAGACCCGCGTCTCGGTGGCCTCGTTCAAGATCCGCGATGGCTGGCCGATCGGCTGCAAGGTGACCCTGCGCCGCAACAAGATGTACGAGTTCCTCGATCGCCTGGTCAACATCTCGCTGCCGCGCGTGCGCGACTTCCGTGGTGTGTCCGGTCGCTCGTTCGATGGCCGCGGCAACTACAACATGGGCCTGAAGGAACAGATCATCTTCCCGGAGATCGACTTCGACCAGGTTGACGCGCTGCGCGGCATGGACATCGCGATCACGACCACCGCCAAGACCAACGAAGAAGCCAAGGCATTGCTCGAAGCCTTCCGTTTCCCGTTCCGCAACTGAGGATCGACCATGGCCAAGACCTCCATGATCAACCGCGAGACCAAGCGCAAGAAGCTGGCCAAGCAATTCGCCGGCAAGCGCGAGGCACTGAAGAAGATCATCGCAAACCCGGACGCCTCCTACGAGGACAAGATGGATGCGGCGACCAAGCTGCAGAAGCTGCCGCGCGATTCTTCCCCGTCCCGCCAGATGAGCCGTTGCGCGCTCACCGGTCGCCCGAAGGGCGTGTACAGCAAGTTCGGCCTCGGCCGCAACAAGCTGCGCGAAGCCACCATGCGTGGTGACGTTCCCGGCCTGCGCAAGGCTTCCTGGTAATCCCCGGCTTCAAGCCGATCATCCAATTCGCGAAAGCGGATATCGATACTCATAAGGTAATGACTCAATGGGCCTGCGCCAGTACCGCAGCAAGCACGCGCTGCCGAAGGTGCTGGGCGGCCTCGGCGTCGCCATCGTTTCCACCTCCAAGGGCATCATGACCGACTCGCAGGCGCGCCATCAGGGCGTCGGCGGTGAAGTCCTGTGCTTCGTGGCCTGATCCAGGAGCGCACCATGTCCCGAGTCGCCAAAAAGCCGATCACCCTGCCCAAGGGCGTGGAGATCAAGACCCAGAACGGCCAGATCGAGGCCAAGGGCCCGAAGGGCACGCTCACCATCGCGCAGCCGGAAGGCGTGACGCTGACGGTCGAGAACGGTGTCGCCCAGCTCGCCACCAACGATCCGTCGAAGGTCGCCCTGACTGGCACCATCCGCGCCATCGTGGCCAACATGGCTACCGGCGTGTCCGAAGGCTTCACCCGCAAGCTCGAGCTGGTCGGCGTCGGTTACCGTGCCGCCATGCAGGGCAAGGACCTCAGCCTGTCGCTGGGCTTCTCGCACCCGGTGGTATTCGTGGCGCCGGAAGGCATCACGATCGCTACCCCGACCCAGACCGAAATCTTGGTCACGGGCGCGGACAAGCAGCGCGTCGGTGAAGTCGCCGCCAAGATTCGCGGTTACCGTCCGCCGGAACCCTACAAGGGCAAGGGCGTGAAGTACTCCGACGAAACCATCATCCGCAAGGAAGCCAAGAAGGCCTAAGGGCCGATCCGCTTTCGGGAGAATCATCATGTTGAAGAAAATCGCTCGTCTCCGCCGCGCCAAGTCCACCCGCGCCCAGATCAAGAAGCTCGGCGTGCCGCGCCTGTCGGTGCTGCGCACTGGCCAGCACCTGTACGCGCAGCTGTTCACTGCCGACGGTTCGCAGGTCCTGGCTGCCGCCTCGACCACGCAGGCCGACGTCCGTGGCGACCTCAAGTCCGCCAAGAACATCGAAGCCGCCGCCCGCGTCGGCAAGATCATCGCCGAACGCGCCAAGGCTGCCGGTGTCGAGAAGGTCGCGTTCGACCGTTCCGGCTACCGCTACCACGGCCGCATCAAGGCCTTGGCCGATGCAGCCCGCGAAGGCGGCCTGCAGTTCTGATGCAAGTTCCACTCGCCGGCGCGGAGTGCGCGCCGGGCTGGGTTTCCGGTTGCGGAGGCCTTGAATCGCCCGATCCAACCCACAACTCCAAGCGGCCCAAGGCCGTACATCCCTAAACACACAGGAACAGAGTCACATGGCCAACGAACAACGCGAACAGCGCGAGCCCCGTGGCCGCGATCGCAACGATCGCGCCCCGCGCGAGGATTACGATGACGGCATGATCGAGAAGCTGGTCGCGGTCAACCGCGTCAGCAAGACGGTCAAGGGCGGCCGCCAGTTCACCTTCACCGCGCTCACCGTCGTCGGTGACGGCGCTGGCAAGGTCGGCTTCGGTTACGGCAAGGCGCGCGAAGTGCCGGTCGCGATCCAGAAGTCGATGGAACAGGCCCGCAAGACCATGAAGTCGGTCGACCTCAACAACGGCACCCTCTGGCACCAGGTCAAGTCCGGCCACGGCGCGGCACGCGTGTTCATGCAGCCGGCGTCCGAAGGTACCGGCGTGATCGCCGGCGGCGCGATGCGCGCCGTGCTGGAAGCGGTCGGCGTCAAGAACGTGCTGGCCAAGGCCACCGGTTCGCGCAATCCGATCAACCTGGTCCGCGCCACCCTGAAGGGCCTGGCACAGATGCATTCGCCGTCCAATATTGCCGCCAAGCGTGGCAAGTCGGTCGAGGAGATCTTCCATGTCAGCAACTAAGTCGAACACCGGCACCGTCAAGGTGCGGCTGGTGAAGGGCCTGCGCGGTACGCAGGCGAAGCACCGCCTCTCCGTGCGTGCGCTGGGCTTGAACAAGCTCAATGACGTTCGCGAACTGAAGGACAGCCCGCAGGTTCGTGGCCTGATCAACAAGGTCTACTACCTGGTCCGGGTGGAGGAGTAATCACATGAAGCTCAACACCATCAAGCGCGCCGACGGCGCCCGCACCGCGCCGAAGCGCGTCGGTCGCGGCATCGGCTCCGGCCTCGGCAAGACCGCCGGTCGTGGTCACAAGGGTTCGTTCGCCCGCGCCGGCAAGGGCAAGATCAAGGCCGGCTTCGAAGGCGGCCAGATGCCCATGATGATGCGCCTGCCCAAGATCGGCTTCCGCTCGAAGCTGGCCAAGGACACCGCCGAAGTGATGCTGTACCAGCTCGAGCTGCTCGAAGCCGGTACGGTCGACTTCGCCGCGCTGCGCGCTGCCGGCCTGGTGCCGAGCACCGCGAAGAAGGCCAAGCTGGTCAAGAAGGGTGAAGTCTCCAAGGCTTTCGTCCTGAAGGGCATCGCCACGACCGCCGGTGCCAAGGCGGCCGTCGAGGCCGCCGGCGGCAAGTTCGAGGAGTAATCGCCGCATGTCGCGACCCGGCAACGCGGTAGCAGGACTCGGTGGCAGCCTCGGCCAGTTCACCGAGCTGCGCCAGCGCCTGTTGTTCGTCATTGGTGCGCTGATCGTCTATCGCATCGGGTGCTATATCCCGGTGCCGGGCGTGAACCCGCAGGCGATGGTCCAGTTGATGGACGCCCAGAAGGGCACCATCGTCGACATGTTCAACATGTTCTCGGGCGGCGCGCTGCAGCGTTTCAGCGTGCTCGCACTGAACGTGATGCCCTATATCTCGTCGTCGATCATCGTGCAGCTGTGCACGCAGATCTTCCCGAGCCTGAAGGCGATCCAGAAGGAAGGCGAATCGGGCCGCCGCAAGATCAACCAGTGGTCGCGCCTTGGCGCGGTGCCGCTGGCGGTGTTCCAGTCGTTCGGCATCGCCACTGCGCTGCAGGCGTCGGGCGCGCAAAACGGCATCCAGGTGGTCTACCACCCGGGTCCGGCCTTCATCCTGACCGCGGTGGTCGCGCTGACCGCCGGCACCATATTCCTGATGTGGCTGGGTGAGCAGATGACCGAACGCGGCGTCGGCAACGGCGTCTCGTTGATCATTTTCGCCGGTATCGTTGCCGGCCTGCCGGGTGCGGTGATCAACACCTTCACCTCGCTGCGCAACGGCGACCTGAACCTGATCTCGCTGATCCTGATCGTGGCGCTGGTGCTCGGCTTCACCTATCTCGTGGTGTTCGTCGAAAGCGGGCAACGCAGGATCACGGTCAACTACGCGCGACGCCAGGGTGGCCGCAACGCGTACATGAACCAGTCGTCGTTCCTGCCGCTGAAGCTCAACATGGCCGGCGTGATCCCGCCGATCTTCGCCAGCTCGATCATCATGTTCCCGGCGACCGCCGCGCAATGGTTCGGCAGCAACGGTTCGTCCGCGACGCAATGGCTGCAACGCGTCGGCCAGGCGCTGTCGCCGGGCCAGCCGCTGCACCTGATCCTGTTCGCGGCGATGATCATCGGCTTCGCGTTCTTCTACACGGCGCTGGTGTTCAACTCGCAGGAGACGGCCGACAACCTCAAGAAGTCGGGCGCCCTGATTCCGGGCATCCGCCCCGGGCGCGCCACCGCGGAATACGTGGACGGCGTGTTGACCCGCCTGACCCTGGTCGGTGCGATCTACCTGGCAGTGGTCTGCCTGCTGCCGGAAATCATGCGTACCAAGCTGGGCACCTCGTTCTACTTCGGCGGCACTTCGCTGCTGATCGTGGTGGTGGTGGTGATGGACTTCATTGCGCAGATCCAGGCGCACCTGATGTCGCACCAGTACCAGAGCCTGCTCAAGAAAGCCAATTTGAAGGGGCGCGGACGCTAAGCGTCCCGTTCTGTGGCATAATTCCGGGCTTGGTCGATCAGACCGAGCCTGCGGCCTCCGGGCTGCGAACGCGATACCGCCGTCGGGACATCATGCTCCTGCCGGCACGTTGGGCGACTCGTGGGCCTTCCCGCGCACGAGTGGATCCGCGGAATGCGCGCGCCAGAGTAGCGCGCGCCGCATCGGGGCAACCCGGTGGCTGGCTGCGGAACCGTTCGCCGGAGCATGGGCACACTCCCCATGCCGGAGTCGTCAGGATAGCGACGGCTTTCATGAATTGCGGGAAGTTGCTACAATTTCACGTTTCCCTGGCCGGATTCATTGAATCGGGCCCATCAACAGTCGGAGAACCGCCACTATGGCGCGTATTGCGGGCGTCAACCTGCCTGCCCAGAAGCATGTCTGGGTCGGGCTGCAAAGCATCTACGGCATCGGCCGTACCCGTTCCAAGCAGGTCTGTGACACGGCCGGCGTGGACCGTACCACCAAGATCCGCGAACTGTCGGAGCCGGAAGTCGAGCGCCTGCGCGCCGAGATCGGCAAGTTCGTGGTGGAAGGCGACCTGCGTCGCGAAGTCGGCATGGCGATCAAGCGCCTGATGGACCTGGGCAGCTATCGCGGCCTGCGCCATCGTCGCGGCCTGCCGCTGCGTGGCCAGCGCACCCGGACCAATGCACGCACCCGCAAGGGTCCGCGCAAGGCCATCAAGAAGTAAGGAATCCAGACCATGGCCAAGCCGGCAGCAGCCACCAAGACCAAGAAGAAGATCAAGCGCGTCGTCACTGACGGCATCGCGCATGTCCACGCTTCTTTCAACAACACGATCATCACCATCACCGACCGCCAGGGCAACGCACTGAGCTGGGCGACTTCGGGTGGCGCGGGCTTCCGCGGCTCGCGCAAGTCCACCCCGTTCGCTGCGCAGGTCGCCGCCGAAAAGGCCGGCAAGGCCGCGCTCGACTACGGCGTGAAGGCGTTGGAAGTCCGCATCAAGGGTCCGGGTCCGGGCCGTGAGTCCGCCGTCCGTTCCTTGAACAACGTCGGTTACAAGATCCTGAACATCACCGACGTGACGCCCATCCCGCATAACGGGTGCCGTCCGCCCAAAAAGCGCCGCGTCTGAGGAGCTGAGAGAAAATGGCTCGTTATATTGGTCCTACCTGTAAGCTCGCGCGCCGTGAAGGCGCCGATCTGTCCCTCAAGAGCCCGGCGCGTGCGCTGGATTCCAAGTGCAAGCTCGAGCAAAAGCCCGGCCAGCACGGCGCAACGAACACGCGCAAGGGCAAGCTCTCCGATTACGCCACCCAGCTGCGTGAAAAGCAGAAGGTCAAGCGTATCTACGGACTGCTGGAACGCCAGTTCCGCAACTACTACAAGAAGGCTTCGAACAAGAAGGGCAACACGGGTGAAAACCTGCTGCAGCTCCTCGAGACCCGCCTCGACAACGTGGTGTTCCGCATGGGCTTCGCAGTGACGCGTGCCTCGGCTCGCCAGCTGGTGTCCCACCGCGGTGTGCTGGTGAACGGCAAGTACGTGAACCTGCCGTCGTACCAGGTCAAGGCCGGCGACGCCATCGCGCTCTCCGAGCGTGCCCAGAAGCAGCTCCGCGTCCAGGAATCCCTGACGCTGTCGCAGCAGATGGATCTGAAGCCGTCGTGGATCGACGTCGACGCCGGCAAGTTCTCGGGCGTGTTCAAGGCGGTGCCGGATCGCGGCGACCTGCCGGCCGACATCAACGAGGCGCTGATCGTCGAGTTGTACTCGAAGTAATTTTCTTTGCGACACGCACCCGGCGTCATGACCCGGGTGCATCAGGAGACGCCATACATGACGGTAACTGCCAATCAGGTTCTGCGTCCGCGCGCTCCGCAAATCGAGCGCATCACCGACCTTCGCGCGAAGGTGGTGATCGAACCGCTGGAACGCGGCTACGGCCATACCCTCGGCAATGCCCTGCGTCGCGTGCTGCTGTCCTCGATTCCCGGCTTCGCCGTGACCGAAGTGAGCATCGACGGCGTGGTGCACGAGTACAGCACCATCGAGGGCCTGCAGGAAGACGTGCTCGAGGTGTTGCTTAACCTCAAGGACGTGGCCCTGCGCATGCACAGTGGCGACAGCACCACGCTGGTCCTGCAGAAGCAGGGTCCGGCCGTGGTCACCGCCGCCGACATCAAGGTTGATCACAACGTCGAGGTGCTGAACCCCGACCACGTGATCTGCACCCTGACCAAGGACACTGCGCTCAACATGCAGCTCAAGATCGAGCGCGGCTTCGGCTACCAGCCGGCCACCGCGCGCCGCCGTCCGGACGAGGAAACCTCGACCATCGGCCGCCTGATGCTGGATGCCTCGTTCTCGCCGGTACGCAAGGTCGCCTATGCGGTGGAAGCCGCGCGCGTCGAACAGCGCACCAACCTCGACAAGCTGGTGCTGGACATCGAAACCAACGGCACCATCGATGCCGAGGAAGCGGTGCGCACCGCGGCCAACATCCTGACCGACCAGCTGTCGGTGTTCGGCGACTTCACGCCGAAGCACGCCAGCGCCGCGCAGAAGAGCCCGAACGGCGTCGATCCGCTGCTGATGCGTCCGATCGACGATCTCGAGCTGACCGTGCGTTCGGCCAACTGCCTGAAGGCCGAGAGCATCTACTACATCGGTGACCTGATCCAGAAGACCGAAGTCGAGCTGCTCAAGACCCCGAACCTCGGCAAGAAGTCGCTGACCGAGATCAAGGACGTGCTCGCGCAGCGCGGCCTCGCCCTCGGCATGAAGGTCGACCACTGGCCGCCGGCCGGTGTTGCCGCCCACGGCATGCTTGGCTAAGCAAGACCAAGCGATCCGGTTTCGGCCGGATCGCTCTGTTTCACGAAACACCCGCCGACGGGTCCATCCCGCGGCATGACCGGCAAGGGACGCCGGCACCGGACCAACCGCAGTCCATGCAACAACGCCAGGATGGCGACAGTGATCCGCAACGCCACGACATTCATCAGGAATCCAGATCATGCGTCACCAGAAATCCGGCCGCAAATTCAGCCGCACCAGTGCCCACCGCGAATCGATGTTCAAGAACATGGCCTCGTCGCTGATCAAGCACGAGCTCATCAAGACCACATTGCCCAAGGCCAAGGAACTGCGCCGCGTCGCCGAGCCGCTGATCACGCTGGCCAAGGTCGATGGCGTTGCCAATCGCCGCCTTGCGTTCGCGCGCCTGCGCGACAAGGAAGCGGTCGGCACGCTGTTCACCGTGCTGGGCCCGCGCTATGCGCAGCGTCCGGGCGGTTACATCCGCATCCTCAAGTGCGGCTTCCGTGCCGGCGACAACGCGCCGATGGCATACGTGGAGCTGGTGGATCGCCCGGTCGACCTCGGCTGAGGGTTACACCTGCAACCATCATGAATACGAAAAACCCCGGCGATTCGTCGGGGTTTTTTGTTATGGTGGAGGAATGATCCCGAAAAGTTTCCGCGCCCGCTTCCTGACCGGTTTTCTCGCCTGTGCGGGGTTGCTGGGCTACGCCCTGTACGTCGAATTCCGGCTCGGCATCCTGCCGTGCAACTTCTGCATCCTGCAGCGCATCGCCTTCGCCGCGCTCGGCACCGTGTTCCTGATCGGCGGCATTGTCGCGCCGAAATCGTCGTCGGCGCGCAAGTGGCTGGTGGTGCTGGCGTTGATTCCGGCGATCGCCGGCGCCGGCGTGGCGCTGCGCCACGTCTGGGTGCAGTACTTTCCGCCGCCGATGGCCGGCTGCGGTTCGCCGATGTCGTTCATGCTCGAGATGATGCCGGTTCAGAGCGTGCTGCGTAAGGTTCTCACTGCCAGTGGCGATTGCAGCAACATCAACTGGACATTCCTCGGCCTGACCATGCCGGCATGGTGCGCGATCTGGTTCATCGGATTGGGGATCTGGGCGATCGCCGCCGGCTGGCGCAAGAGCGATCGCAAGTTCACCGCGAGGAGCCTGAAATGAGTCGAATCAAGCAACAGGTGCAGCCGGTGCGCGAGGCGAAGGACTGGAGTCCGTGGAGCTGGCAATCGCGCGAGGCAACCCAGCAGCCGAAGTACCCCGATGCCGCGGCGCTGGAAGCGGCGACGCGCGAGTTGGGCGGCTTGCCGCCGCTGGTGACGTCGTGGGAAATCATCGAGCTCAAGCGCCAGCTCGCCGAAGCGCAGGAAGGCAGGCTTTTGCCGGGCAATACGCCAAGCCACGCTCGTCCGACAGCGAAGTGCGCGATGGCGTGGAGTTGCCGAGCTATCGCGGCGACATCATCAACTCACCGGACTTCACCGCCGAGGCGCGCATCCCCGATCCGCAGCGGATGATCAAGGCGCATGCGCGTTCGGCGATGACGATGAATTTCACCCGCGCGCTGATCGATGGCGGTTTCGCCGACGTCCATCACCTCGAATACTGGAACCTCGGCTGGGTCGGGCATTCGCCGCTCGCCGACGACTACCAGCGCATGGTGCAGTCAGTCGGCGATGCCGTGCAGTTCATGGAAACCTTGTCGGGTGGTCCGGTCGGCAATCTCAATCGCGTCGATTTCCACACCTCGCATGAAGCGCTGTTGCTGCCGTACGAAGCGGCGCAGACGCGCCAGGTGCCGCGCCAGTGGGGCTGGTTCAATCTCGCCACGCATTTCCCGTGGATCGGCATGCGCACGGCGGCGCTGGATGGCGCGCACGTCGAATACATGCGTGGCCTGCGCAACCCGATCGCCGTCAAGATCGGCCCGAGCGTGGCGCCCGACCAGTTGCTGCGCCTGATCGAAGCACTCAATCCAGCCGACGAACCCGGTCATTTGACACTGATCCACCGCATGGGCGCCGGCAAGATCGCGCAGGCGCTGCCGCCGCTGCTTGAAGCAGTGCGGCGCGAGGGGCGTCGCGTGCTGTGGGTATGCGATCCGATGCACGGCAACACCGAGAATTCGGCGAGCGGCTACAAGACCCGTCGCTTCGAGAACATCCGCCAGGAAATCGAGCACGCCTTCGACATGCACCGCGCCTGTGGCACGCGCCTGGGCGGCATCCATCTCGAACTGACCGGCGAAGACGTCACCGAATGCACCGGTGGCGCCCGCGAACTCACCGATGGCGATCTGCAGCGCGCCTATCGTTCGACCGTCGATCCGCGCCTGAACTACGAGCAGTCGCTGGAAGCTGCGATGTGCATCGTGCGCAAGTCGACCCAGTTGCGCACGTCGCGGGCCTGACCGGCATGCGTCGCGCGCTGGCCGGCCTGCTGTTGTCGTTGCCGCTGGCGGCGCAGGCCGGATTGCGCGTCGAAGCGCAGCAGAGCGGTGTCGATGCGCGCTTGCGCGGGGTGTCGGCGGTCGATGCCAAAGTCGCGTGGGCCAGCGGAAGCAAGGGCACGGTGCTGCGCACGACGGACGGTGGTGCGCACTGGCAGCGATTGACGGTGCCCGATGCCGACAAGCTCGACTTTCGCGACGTCGAAGGCTTCGATGCCGGCAACGCGGTGATCATGGCGGCGGGGCCGGGCGTGCAATCGCGCGTGTTCCGCACCCGAGATGGCGGCGCGACATGGGCGCAAACGCTGGATGCCGGCAACGAGAAAGCCTTCTTCGACTGCATGGCCTTCGACGGCAAGCGCGGCTGGCTGCTGGGGGATCCGGTCGGCGATCGCTACCAGCTCTACACCACGAGCGATGGTGGCGAACATTGGACGCTGGATGACAATGGCCCGCCGGCGTTGAAGGATGAAGCGGCGTTCGCTGCCAGCGGCACCTGCATCGCGCGATTGAAAGGCGCGATCGCGGTGGTCAGCGGTGGCGCGGCGTCGCGCCTGCACCTGTTGCGCGACGGCGAACATGACTGGCGCGCGTTCGATACCGGCATGGCGCGTGGCAAGCCGGCGGCGGGTGCATTCTCCGTCGCGGCGTGGCGCGGTGGCGCATTCGTGGTCGGGGGCGATTACACCGCCGAACAATCACCCGGCAATGCGGCGACATTCGCCGCGCCGAACGCCAGGGCGATGCGGATCGATACCGCACCGCGTGGCTATCGCTCCGGCGTGGCGTGCACCGCACGCATCTGCATCGCCGCCGGACCTTCCGGCGTGGATGCGTGGGACGGCAAGCGCTGGGCGACGATCTCCGATGCCAGCTTCGATGCGATTTCCGTCCGCGGGAATACCGCGTGGCTCAGTGGCGCGAAAGGCGCGCTGGCGAAGATCGAATTGCCGCGCTGATCGTTTTCAAGGTGCGATCGTCGGGATGAACGTCGGCGCCTTGCGCGCATGTGTCGCCTGTTCGTAACCGTAGGCGATGTCGAGCAACACCGGTTCGCTCCACGCGGTGCCGATGAACATCACGCCGACCGGCAATCCATGCGCGAATCCGGCGGGCACGGTGATCGACGGATAGCCCGCCATTGCCGGCAGTTGCGAGACGCCGCCGATGGTCGGATCGCCACTGACGACGTGATCGCCGAGGATCGGATCGGTGGGGAAGGCCGGGCCCCAGCTCGGCGCGAGCAGGGCATCAAGGCGTTCCTTGCGCAGCGCGACGTCGATCCCTTCGGGGCCGGACAGGCGCTTCGCTTTCGCCAATGCGTCGCGGTAGGCGCGATCGCTCAGTTCACCGGAAGCATTCGCCTTCTCGAACAGGTCCTGGCCGAACCACTGCATCTCGCGATCCGCATGGGCCTTGTTCCAGTCGATCAGGGCCGCGAGCGTCTTCGGCCTGGCGTTGCTGTCGCGCAGGTAGGCGGCGAGGTCGTGCTTGAACTCGTGGAGCATCACCGTCATCTCGGCATCGCCGAGGGTGTCGAGATTGGGCACGTCGACGGGATCGACCACGATCGCGCCTTGCGCGCGCAATGTCGCGATCGCGGCGTCGAGCGCACGATCCGCATTCGGTTCCATGCCGGCGAGTTTGCGCACCACGCCAATCCGCTTGCCCTTCAAACCATCGGCATGCAGGTCGGTGGTGTAGTCGTGGCGATGGGCGTCGGCATCCCTGGTCGCGGCATCGCGCGGATCGCTGCCGGCCATCGCGCTCAGCAATGCGGCGGCATCGGCGACGCTGCGCGCCATCGGTCCCGCGGTGTCCTGCGAATGCGCGATCGGGATGATGCCGGTGCGGCTCACCAGCCCCAGCGTCGGCTTGAGCCCGACCAGTCCGGTCATGCTGGCGGGGCAGAGGATGCTGCCGTCGGTTTCGGTGCCGATGCCGACGGTTGCGAGGCTGGCCGCGATCGCGCTGCCGGTGCCCGCGCTCGATCCGCAGGGATTGCGGTCGAGCACATAGGGATTTTTCGTCTGGCCACCGCGTCCGCTCCAGCCCGACGAGGCATGCGCCGAACGGAAGTTGGCCCATTCGCTGAGATTGGTCTTGCCGAGGATCACCGCGCCGGCGGCACGCAGTCGCGCGACCAGCGGCGCATCCGTGGACGGCCGGTTGTCGGCGAGTGCCAGCGAGCCGGCGGAATTCGCCATCCCGACTGCGTCGATATTGTCCTTGAGCAATACCGGGATGCCATGCAGCGGACCACGGACATGGCCGGCGCGGCGTTCGCGATCGAGCGACGCGGCTTCCTTCATCGCATCGGGGTTGAGTTCGATGATGCTGTTGAGCTTCGGCCCGGCCTTGTCGATGCGGGCGATGCGTTGCAGGTAGGCGCGCGTCAACGCCTGGCTGTCGAGCTTGCCATCGTGCATGCGGGTTTGCAGCTCGCCGATGCCGGCTTCACCGACGTCGAGCGCACGCTTCGGTTGCGCGGCAACAACAAGCGTCGGCGCGAGCATGGGCGCCAGCAGCAGCGCCAGCAATGTGAGGGTCGGGCGCATCGCATCGGCTCCGTGCAGGATGCCGCGAGCATAGCGCGGCCTTACTCCGAGGGTTGCGCCACTGGCGGATGGTTGTGGCGCTTCAGCAGGTCACGGGCGAGGACATAGAGGATGAGGAGATTGATCAACACCACGCCCCAGGCCAGCCAGTGCAACGGATGGCGAGAGAGGGCGTAGAGATCGAACGGCAGGTAGGCCGCCACGCCGACGCACCCCAACCACGATGCCCAGGCCTTGTCGCGCCACAGGCCCCAGCCTTCGGCGATGTGCAGCAGGCCGTAACCGAACACGACTGCCACGGCGATGTGCACGCCGGTCGGACTGACGATCTGGTCGGCCCATGCGGCAATGCCGTGGCGCGGATCGAGATTGAAGCGGCGGATCAGGACCCAGACGAAATGACGAATCGGATCAGGGCCGGTGATCGCGAGGCCGCTGGCGGCGATCAGGGCAAGAAAGCCCTTGGTCGCCTCGAACAGCGCGATCACATGGAGGCCGGGATGCGCCCTCGGGTCCGGATTGTAAGGCGCGTCGTCATGGTGCGGCGCCTGTTTCGGAAGATGCATCGGGGAATGTCGTAGGGCCGGGTATAGCGGGCGATGGGGAAACGATGGGGCCAGCATGGGCGGATGGCAAGGGTGGATCGTCACGACGGCCGCAGCGACCAGCTTGCGAGCTGCCGATAACCGCGGCCTGTCTCGGTTTGTACCACCGAAATGTTGCGAATCCGTGTGGGGATCGGCAGCAGGCCAGGATCGACCGGTGCGGGAACGCCCAGGGTATTCCCGCGGATGCCGCGCGGCGGATAGGCGAGGGTGAGATGCGGCGTCTGCGCGCGCATGCGCGGATAACCGCAGGCGATGGCGGTGGAGTCGAGGTCCTTTAGCAATGCGGCGAGCGCATCGTTTGGCGATGTCCGCACCACCAGTGCCGGCGGCCAAGCCTCGATGCGATCGAATTGCACGTCGATCTGGACATGCTTCGCGACCATGCCATCGATGGCTTCTCGCAGGCCGGTCTTCGCGGGCGGCGCCTCGTCGGCGAGATGGCGCAGCGTCATGTGCAGCTGCGCGTCCTTGCGCCACGCCGTCCATGATCCCGTGGTGTCGCCAGCGCGCAAGTCATCACGCAAGGCGCACAACTGTTCCAGCGTGGTGCCGGCGGGCATCCACGCGAGGAACAGGCTCATCGTCCCGACTCAGGCAGCGCGGCTGGCGCGCTTGCGGTCGCTTTCGGTGAGGAACTTCTTGCGCAGGCGGATTTCCTTCGGGGTGACTTCCACCAGCTCGTCATCCTCGATGAAGTCCAGTGCCTGCTCCAGCGAATACTTGATCGCCGGGGTCAGCTTGATCGCATCGTCCTTGCCGGAGGCACGCATGTTGGTCAGCGGCTTCGGCTTGATCGCGTTGACGGTCAGGTCGTTGTCCTTGGAATGGATGCCGACCAGCTGGCCTTCGTACACCTGGTCGCCTTCGGCGGCGAACAGGCGCCCGCGTTCCTGCAGCGGGCCCAGGGAATAGGCCGGCGTCGCGCCTGCGGCATTGGCGATCATCACGCCGTTCTGGCGCTTGGCGATCGCGCCGGTTTCCTTCGGACCGTAATGGTCGAAGACGTGGAACAACAGGCCCGAGCCCTGGGTCAGGGTGCGGAACTCGTTCTGGAAGCCGATCAGGCCACGCGCCGGGATCATGTAATCGAGGCGCACGCGACCCTTGCCGTCGGATTCCATGTTCTTGAGCTGGCCCTTGCGGATGCCGAGCTTTTCCATGACGCCACCCTGGTGGATTTCCTCGACGTCCACCACCAGCTGCTCGACCGGCTCCATCTGCTGGCCGTCGATTTCCTTGATGATGACTTCGGGACGCGACACCGCGAGCTCGTAGCCTTCGCGACGCATGGTTTCGATCAGCACCGACAGGTGCAGTTCGCCACGGCCGGAGACCAGGAACTTGTCCGCGTCCGACCCTTCCTCGACCTTCAGCGCGACGTTGTGCAGCGTTTCGCGCTCAAGGCGCTCGCGCAGCTGGCGGCTGGTGAGGAACTTGCCGCCGCTGAGATCCTTGCTGCCGGCGAACGGCGAATCGTTCACCTGGAAGGTCATGCTGATGGTCGGCTCGTCCACGGTCAGGGCCGGCAGCGCTTCCGGGGTATCCAGCGCGCACACGGTGTCCGAGATCGAGAGGTCGGTGATGCCGGCGATCGCGACGATGTCGCCAGCCTCGGCTTCTTCGGCCTCGATGCGTTCCAGGCCCAGGAAGCCCAGCACCTGCATGATCTTGCCCTGACGCTTCTTGCCTTCGCGATCGACCACGCTGACCGGCATGTTCTTCTTGACCTTGCCGCGCTGGATGCGGCCGATGCCGATCAGGCCGACGAAGTTGTTGTAGTCCAGCTGGCTGATGCGCATCTGGAACGGACCGTCGGGGTCGACCTGCGGCGGCGCGACGTGCTGCATGATCGCTTCGTACAGCGGGGTCATGTCGCCTTCGCGCGCGGTGTCGTCCAGGCTGGCGTAACCGTGCAGCGCCGAGGCGTAGACGATCGGGAAATCGAGCTGCTCGTTGGTGGCGCCGAGCTTGTCGAACAGGTCGAACACCTGGTCGATCACCCAGTCCGGGCGCGCGCCGGGGCGGTCGATCTTGTTGACCACGACGATCGGCTTGAAGCCCATCGCGAACGCCTTCTGGGTGACGAAGCGCGTTTGCGGCATCGGGCCGTCCATCGCGTCGACCAGGATCAGCACCGAGTCGACCATCGACAGCACGCGCTCGACCTCGCCACCGAAGTCGGCGTGTCCGGGCGTATCGACGATGTTGATGTGGTTGCCCTGCCAGTTGATGGCGGTGTTCTTGGCCAGGATGGTGATGCCGCGTTCCTTTTCCTGGTCGTTGCTGTCCATCGCGCGTTCGGCGAGGACCGTGCGCTCGTTCAGGGTGCCGGACTGCTTCAGCAGGCAGTCGACGAGGGTGGTCTTGCCGTGGTCGACGTGGGCGACGATGGCGATGTTGCGAAGATTCTGGATGGACATGCGGACAGGGCCGCGCAGGGCGACCGGGGCAGGAAAGTGAGCCGACTATTATAGCCTGAGCGGCTTCGGCACGCTTGCGTCGGCCTTGATCAGCTGCCCGGCCGCCGCCATGTCGCTACGATACCCACATCCCCACCGGAGTTGCCCATGTCCCTGACCGCCACCATCGACACCGACCGCGGCCCGATCAAGCTCGAGCTGTATCCCGACAAGGCGCCGTTGACCGTCGCCAATTTCGTCAACCTGGCCAAGCGCGGTTTCTACGACGGGCTGAACTTCCACCGCGTCATCAACGATTTCATGATCCAGGGTGGCTGTCCGCTCGGCACCGGCACCGGCGGCCCGGGCTATCGCTTCGAGGACGAAACCAACAACGGCGTGCGCCATGAGCGCGGCGTGATCTCGATGGCGAATGCCGGCCCCAACACCAATGGCAGCCAGTTCTTCGTCACCCACATCAAGACCGACTGGCTGGACGGCAAGCACACCGTGTTCGGCAAGGTGGTGGAAGGCCTCGACGTGGTCGACGCGGTGAAGCAGGGCGACACCATCAAGTCGATCCGCATCGAAGGCGATGCCGATGCCGTGCTGGCCGCCAAGGCCGATCGCGTCGCGGAGTGGAACAAGACGCTGGCGGCCTGATCGCGGTGAAATGCGTTCAAGCGTGCGCTGGCTGGCGTGGTTGGCCAGTCCAGTGCACGACACGCCGTGAATAGGTCCATGTAGGCTCCTACGCGGCATCCGTGCCGCGTAGGGTCGTGCATCGGACGGGCCATCACTTGCCGCGCGCGCCTGATTGGTATCGCCGAATGCGCCGCAGCCCTTGATCCATATGGGTTTGAGTGATGCTGCAATGCGGCAGCTGTGCTAACATTTCCGGCTTCCGAAGGCGAGGATTTCCGCCTTCCCGACAGGTGAATCCGGAGACCGTTCCCCATGCCTCAACTGTCCCAGCGCATCGGCCGCGCCAAGCCCAGTGCCATCATGCAGGTGGCCGAGAAGGCCAAGGCGCTGAAAGCCGCCGGTCGCGACATCATCAGTTTCTCGATCGGTGTTCCCAACTTCCTGCCGGGCCAGCATGTGTATGACGCCGCGCGCGACGCGTTGTCGCACGACAGTGGCCAGTACGGCAGCAATCGCGGTTCCGACGCGCTGATCAATGCCTTCCTCAAGCACATCGAACAGGTCGGCCTGACCGGTTATACGGCAGCCAACTGCGCGACCGGCATCGGCGCCAAGCACGTGATCTACAACCTCGCCGAAGCGCTCCTCGACGAAGGCGACACCATTGCCTTCGCGGTTCCGTACTGGACCAGCTATCTCGACATCGCCGACATCGTCAACGCGAAGATCGACCTGCTGGAATGCCCGCCGTCGCAGGACTACAAGTTGACGCCAGCGCAACTCGATGCCGCGCTGGCGAAGAAGCCACGCGTGTTCCTGTTCAACAACCCGAACAACCCGACCGGCATGGTCTACACCAAGGACGAGATCAGCGCGCTCGCCGATGTGATCGTGAAGCATCCGGACACCTGGGTGATCACCGACGACATCTACAACCGCATGGTGTTCGACGGCATCGGCTACCACAACTTCGTGCAGGCGCGCCCGGAACTGAAGGAGCGGGTGATCTTCATCGATTCGCTGTCCAAGACCTACGGCATGCCCGGTTGGCGCGTCGGCTTCATGGCCGGCCCGGAAGTGGTCGCCAAGGCGGTGGTGACGATGAATTCCAACCACATCACCAACTTGCCGGAAGTGACCACGGCGGCGGCGATCGCCGCGCTCAGCGGCCCGCAGGATGTTCCGACGGAAAAGTGCGCGGAATTCCAGGCCAAGCGCGACCAGGTGATGGCGGTGATGAACGCGATCCCCGGCATTGTCTGCCCGCGTCCGCAGGGTGCGTTCTACGTGTTCCCGGACGTCAGCGCCTACTTCGGCAAATCGCACGGCGGCAAGGCGATCGCCAACGACGTTGACCTGTGCAACGCCTTGCTGGAAGCCAAGGGCGTGGCCTGCGTGCCGGGTTCGGCATTCGGCGAGCCGCGCGCGCTGCGCATCAGTTACACCTGCCCGACGCCGCAGTTGGCGCCCGGCCTGCAACGTTTCCAGGAATTCTTCGCGGAATTGTCCTGATCCCCACAAATACCGGAGTCCACACATGAAAGCACCCGTTCGCGTTGCCGTTACCGGCGCCGCTGGCCAGATCGGTTATGCCCTGCTGTTCCGCATCGCTTCCGGCGAAATGCTCGGCAAGGACCAGCCGGTCATCCTGCAGATGCTGGAGCTGCCGATCGACAAGGCGCAGGCCGCGCTCAAGGGCGTGATGATGGAGCTCGAGGATTGCGCGTTCCCGCTGCTGGCCGGCATGGTCGGCACCTCCGATCCGGAAGTCGCGTTCAAGGACGCCGATTACGCATTGCTGGTCGGCGCGATGCCGCGCGGCCCGGGCATGGAGCGCAAGGACCTGCTGCTGAAGAACGCCGAGATCTTCACCGTGCAGGGCAAGGCGCTGAACAAGGTCGCCAGCCGCAACGTCAAGGTGCTGGTGGTCGGCAACCCGGCCAACACCAATGCCTACATCGCCATGAAATCGGCGCCCGACCTGCAGGCGAAGAACTTCACCGCGATGCTGCGCCTCGACCACAACCGTGCGCTGTCGCAGCTGGCGATCAAGGCGAATGTCGCCGTCGCCGACATCAAGAAGCTGACCGTGTGGGGCAACCACAGCCCGACGATGTATCCGGACTACCGTTTCGCGACGGTCAATGGCAAGTCGTTGAAGGACACGATCAACGACTTCAGCCGCGCCGCGATGAACAAGACGCTGGCGGAGCTGGAAGAGGAGCGCGCCGGCGTGGCGCATCTGCTCTGACGCTCCCGGACTCACGCTTGGCGTTGTTGCAGCACCCGTTCGCAAATGCTCATTGACACCTGAGTCAACTCCGCTTTGCTCACGGGGCTGCGCCTAGCCAGCGTTTCGCCGGAAACGGCAGTGGTCTCAGTACAACAAAAAACGCCGGGGAAACCCGGCGTTTTTTGTTGCGGCGTGGCGATTCAGTGGTGCGCGTGTTCGAGGCAGAGCAGGCGGTTCCAGCTGCACAGGTCATCGACCAGCGGTTTCTCGTCGGCGAGGATCTTCGCTTTCTCGGTTTCGCCGACCATCTGGATGAAATAGCTTTGCTCTGCATTGCCCTGGCGATCGATGAAGGGCCATTGCAGGCTGGCGGGATCCGCGAGGTCCGGCTTTGCCGCGATGTCGGCATTGGCGACGCCAGGCGCATAGAACATCAAGTGTGGCATCGCCATCGTGTGCAGGCCGAAATCGGGCGGCCCCTTGGCGCGCATCAGCGGTGCGACCATGTATGACAAACCGGCCTTCGCCGGAGCGCGATAGATCTTCGCCTGGTAACGGCGCTCGACTTCGCTCTCGATCGCGGCCGCATTCCTGCCGCTCGCGCGCATGGCGGCTACGTCCATGATCACTTTCAGCATGGTGTCGCTCCCGGCCTTGTCGTAACACAGCGGAACGAAGACGTCGTCGCGCAGTTCATTCCATTCCCAGACCGTGCGTTCGACCAGGCAACCCACGCCATTGGTGCCCTGATGCGCCAGGCGATAGCCTTTCGCCGGATCGAGCAGCCAGACCGTGGCTGAGTCACGCAGCGCCGGCGGCAATGCGCTCAACGCAAATCGCGTTTCGAGTTGCGGCGGCATCGGCGCGAGGCGCACTTCGGCTGCATGCACCGTGGCAACACCGGTGCATGCGAGTGCGATTGTGGCGAGAACGGATTTCAGCTTCACCATGATCTCCC
>JAEKKW010000058.1 GCA_019510195.1 Lysobacterales bacterium
TCCTTGCAGCTGTCGATCTTCGTCCAGGTCGCCGTGCCACCCCGCGGCTTGGTGCAAACGGTTCGTCCATGGAACGTGCCGCATACCGACGGACTTGTGTACGTCGCTGTCATGCTCTCTTCGGGGCCACTGAGCGTGTACGTGCCTGCAGAATCGGCAACGCCTCCGCCACTCGAGAAATGGAAGGAATAGGAACCGCCCTTGTCGCTGCCGGGCGTGTGACTCATGGTGACCCTGCCGTTGCAGACCTTGGCGCTGAATGGTTTGCTGATGTCACAGGAAGTGATGACGAAGTCGGGGCAAAAAGCCTGGCTATCCGCTTTGCTTGTGATGCGATAGCCGCCCTTCTTCGTATCAAACTGCAAACTCGCCTTGCCGACGCCGCGCTTGCTGCGCGCCTCGAAGTCGATGGTCGCGGATTGATCCTTCTCTCCCGGATTCTCGTAATTGAATTGCGCATCGGCCTTGACCTTGTCCTGCGGACTCAGCGAGTGAGCGCCCTTGAGCGTGCCCTTGACGGTACCGCTCGCTGGAGCGCCATCTTTCTTCGCGCGCGGCTCCGCGAACACGGTGTAGGTGGTCTTCGGTTCCGCGCCGGTGCGCTTGGCGGGATCGCTGCGCAGCTTCAGATCCACGCAACGGCCGTTTTCCCATGGTGGCGTGGCGCCGGCGAACCCGCCGTTCAACATCACCTCGGCCATGGCCCGCATCACGTTGATGGTGCCGTTGAGCAATTCCTCGGTGTGTTTTGCCTCGCCCGGGCGAAAGATGCTGTGGCCGTGTTCGTCGATCTTGGCGGTGGTGTAATCCGAGTCGCCGCGCGAGAAACCGCGCGTCATGTTCACCGACAGGTTGTTGCCCTTTTCGCCGGTGCCGCTCATCTCGACCTGCGCCATCTCGTCGTAACCGTTGTCCGTGGGGCTGATGAGATGGGCGTCGTCGTCCAGCCAGCGTTCGTACTTGAACTTCGCCTTGACCGCGCCACTCTTGCCACCCGCGCCCATCTGCGATTCGGTCTCGATGGTGACCACCACCTTGCCGCTGGCATCCGCGGGCAGGCATCCACGTGCACTTTCGTCTTCACCTTGCCGGTGACGCCATTTTCGTTGACTGTCTGCTCCAGCGCGGTATCCATGCCGTCCTGGGCGATGTCCACTTGCGCCGAACCATCCGTGTCGCTGAACTTGATCGGCCCGTTCCTTGCGGCTTCCGCGATCTGCTCGTTTGACAGCCCGCCGCTCAGCATGCCGCCGGTGATCGCGCCGCCGATCAGGCCGTAGCCCACACCGAGCACGCCTGCGTCCATGCCGGTGCCGTCGAAGCCGAGCTTTGCCGCACGCGGCACATTGGTCTGCGCGACGATCGCCGATTGCTCGAACTTCGCACTCACGGCCTTCAGCGCGGCGATAGCCTTGTCCTCGCCGCCCAGTGCCTGCGTCATGCCGGTGGCCTGCATCAGTTTGTAGTGCAGCCAGAATTCCAGCGCCGATGCCCTGCGCGCCGCGGGCAATGGACCCTCGGCTTTCAGCTTGACCAGCTCGCCCTGCATCGGTGCCTGCGGAAACTTCATGGCCGATGCCGACTCCCCGTCATCCTTGCTGCCGCAACCGGCAAGCGCCAGCGCAACGGGCAACAGGGCGGAAGCCGCCAACGACAATGGGCGCGAAATTTTCATGGCGTCGTCCTCACCGGCTCAGAACTTGCGGAACAGACCCTTCAACAATTTCTTGCCGGTGCTTTCCTGTTCCGGCGGCTTGCCGTCCTGGCGTTGCGCATCGCTGCCGGAGATGTTCATGCCCAGCATCGCGGTGGCGGTGGACTTGGTGCGCACGCGCACGTTCCATTCCGGATTCCACGGCTGCTTGGGATTGGCCGGTCGCGGCGGGTAGGCGATATTGGTTTCCGGTCCGTAGGCGATCATGTTGAGCGCACCCATGGCCTGCTTGCCGCCTTCGCCGGCGAAGATGCCCTTGGGAATCGCGCAACGATCGCTGGTGTTCGGCAGCAACACCTTCTGCTTCACCCACTTGTCCACGCTGGACATCGGCAGGTAGTTGAGCAACTCGGGGCCGGCGCCCGCCACTTCCGAACTGCTCCACATCACGAAGTGATGCTCGTCCTGCATCGCCATCGCGCTGAGGAGATAGCCTCGCGCACGCGCCACCGGCTGCCACGACGCCTCGATGCTGTCGCTCATCGCGCCCTGGGTGGTGAGCGCGATCTTCGGCATGAAATCGGCCTCCTGGCCGAGATCGAACTTCAGCGATTCCGGCACGCCATCGCCACTGATGCGATGCGTCCCCACCATCGATGAATCATCGGACACGCGCTTGTCGTTCTTCTGGTTCGGCCACAACGCGTACCTCGGCTCGGCATCGATATCGCGATCGGGCACGAACACGCCCCGCGCCAGTCCACCTTCCATGCTCTGCTTGCCGCCCTTCACGCGCACCGTCAGCACCTTGGGCTGGCCGGGACGCACGCTGGCGCCACAGCCCCAGTACTGGCGAACGGTGACTTCCACGTCCCCCGGCTCCGTGGGCCCGCGCGATTCCGAGCGCCCGACCGGCGGCGGCGGCAGCAACGGCAGCGACTTGCCGACATCCAGCCCCGCCGGCACCCAGTCTTCCGCCGGGACGCCGGGCTTCAGGCTGTTGTACATCGCGATGTCCAGCAATTTGCCCGGCATGCCCGGCACCCTGCGGGATTGCGGATACCCCTGCGGCCCCTGGCCACCGGCCATCTTCCGCATCATGAAGCCGCCGAGTCCGCCCATCTCCGGCATGCCGGCCATGTTGTGGGTGGCGACGTCGATCCACACCTGTGTTTTCGGACCTTGCGGCGCGTTGCCCGCGGCAGAGACGGTGGAAATGGCGACGACGGCCAGCGCCATCGTCAATGCGTTGCGATTCGATTGCTTCATGGTGGTTCTCCCCGATTGCGGCGGCACGCCGGATTCAGGCGCGCGGGCGGATCGATCCGCTTGCATGGGTATGCGGATTCCCGGGCCGGAAACGGACACGGCCCGCCAGCGGCAATTCAGAGCCGTCGCATTAAGCTATGCACCCCGCCAGATGCCCGATGCCGATGCGCGCCCCTTTCGCCGCCGCCCTGTTCGCTACCCTGCTGAGCGCCTGCGCCAGTACGCCAAAGACCGATGCCCGTGCGCACGCGGCACCTGTCGTAGTGCCTCCGGTGAAAGTGGGCATCGCACTGGGTGGCGGTGCGGCCAAGGGCTTCGCCCACATCGGCGTGATCAAGATGCTGGAAGCCAACGGCATCACTCCACTGGTGGTCTCGGGCACCAGTGCCGGCAGCGTCGTGGGCGCGTTGTACGCCAGCGGCATGGATGCCTATGCGATGCAGGAAAAAGCCTTCGCGCTCGACGAATCGCGCATCCGCGACGTCAGCCTGTTTTCCGGCGGCGTGGTGAAGGGCCAGAAATTGCAGGACTACGTCAACGAACTGGTGGGCGGGCGCAGCATCGAGAAATTGCGCAAGCCGTTCGCCGCCGTGGCGACCAATCTCGCCACCGGCGAACGCACCGTGTTCGTGCGCGGCAACACCGGGCAGGCGGTGCGCGCATCCAGCTCGATCCCCGGCGTGTTCGAAGCCGTGACCATCGGCAAGGCGCACTACGTCGATGGCGGCGTGGTCAGCCCGGTGCCGGTCGACGCCGCGCGCCAGCTCGGCGCCGACTTCGTGATCGCGGTCGACATCAGCAGCAAGGCCGGCGACGCCGCGCCCTCCGGCAGCATGGTCGGCAACATCAACCAGAGCATCAAGATCATGGGCCAGAAACTCGGAGCGCAGGAACTCGCACGCGCCGATATCGTGATCCGCCCGAAGGTGAGCGACATCGGCGCCGCAGATTTCGAACTGAAGAATCGCGCCATCCTCGAGGGCGAACGCGCCGCGCAAGCTGCGTTGCCACAGATCAGGGCCAGGCTGGCGGCGATGCAGAACGCACGGCAGGCCAAGGCGCAACAGGCCGCCGATGCCCGCGCCGAAGAAGCGCGCAAGGTGCGTTGCGCGCAGCAGGGCTGGATGGACAAGTTGCGACGTGATCCGGAGTGCCGTGCCGATTGATATCGGCACGCGATCGCGCTGCGGGTTACGCCGCGCGTTCCCGCCGCGCCCGCGTCAGGTGCACCAGCAGCAATGAAATCGCCGCCGGGGTAATGCCGGGAATGCGCGCCGCCTGGCCGATGCTCTCCGGCTGCACGCGCTTGAGTTTCTGCAGCACCTCCGCAGAGAGCCCGCGCACCGCGTCGTAATCGAAGCCGTGCGGGATCGCGGTGTCCTCGTTGCGGCGCGCGCGCGCAATTTCCTCGCGCTGGCGGTCGAGGTAACCGGAATACTTGGTTTCGATCTCCACCTGCTCGGCGACCTTGGCATCGGCCACGGCGGGCCCGAGCTCCGGCACCTGCATCAGCCTGGCGTAATCGAGTTCGGGACGACGCAGCAGATCAATCGCACTGGTTTCGCGCGAGACTTCGACGCCGATATGGCGCTTGACCGCATCGCCCAGGGCATTGTTCGGCGCCGCCCAGATCGTCTTGAGGCGCGCGGTTTCCCGGTCGACCATGTCGCGCTTGGCGTTGAACGCAGTCCAGCGCGCATCGTCGACCAGGCCCATGTCCCGCCCGGCCGGCGTCAGTCGCGCATCGGCATTGTCCTCGCGCAATTGCAGGCGGTATTCCGCGCGCGAGGTGAACATGCGATACGGCTCACTGGTGCCCTGGGTGATCAGATCGTCGACCAGCACGCCGAGGTAGGCCTCGTCGCGGCGCGGCGACCATGCATCCTTCTGCTGGACGAAACGCGCGGCGTTGACGCCGGCGAGCAGGCCCTGCGCCGCGGCTTCCTCGTAACCGGTGGTGCCATTGATCTGACCGGCGAAGAACAGCCCGGCCACCGCCTTGGTTTCCAGCGATGCCTTCAGCCCACGCGGGTCGAAGAAGTCGTATTCGATTGCGTAGCCGGGGCGGGTGATGTGTGCGTGCTCGAACCCGGTGATGCTGCGCACGAGATCGAGCTGCACGTCGAACGGCAGTGAGGTGCTGATGCCGTTGGGGTAGATTTCGACGACACCGAGGCCTTCCGGCTCGACGAAGATCTGGTGCGAGGCCTTTTCGGCGAAGCGCACCACCTTGTCCTCGATCGACGGGCAATAGCGCGGGCCGATGCCTTCGATCTGGCCGGAGTACAGCGGCGAACGATGCAGCGCATCGCGGATGATCTGGTGCGTGCGCTCGCTGGTGTGGGTGATCCAGCAACTCACCTGCGGCGGATGGTCGGCGTCGCTGCCCATGAACGAGAACACCGGGCGTGGCGTGTCGCCCGGCTGTTCTTCCATCTTCGAATAATCGAGGCTGCGGCCGTCGATGCGCGGCGGCGTGCCGGTCTTGAGGCGATCGACCACGAACGCGCCTTCGCGCAAGCGCTGTGCAAGCGCTGCAGCCGGCGGATCGCCCATGCGCCCGGCGGCGTACTGGGTTTCTCCGATATGGATCTTGCCGGCGAGGAAGGTCCCTGCAGTCAGCACCACTGCCGGTGCGTCGAAACGGATGCCCGTATTGGTGATCGCGCCACGCACGCGTCCGCCTGCGATGACAACGTCGTCAACCGCGGCCTGGAACACGGTCAGGTTCGCTTGCGATTCCACCGCATGACGGATGAACTGGCGATAGCGCGCGCGATCGGCCTGGCAACGCGTCGCCCGCACCGCCGGCCCCTTCGATGCATTGAGCGTGCGCCACTGGATGCCGGCGGCATCGGCGGCGCGCGCCATCACGCCGCCGAGCGCATCGATTTCCTTGACCAGATGGCCTTTGCCGATCCCGCCGATCGCGGGATTGCAGCTCATCGCGCCGACCGTTTCGATGTTGTGGGTGAGCAGCAGCGTGCGCGCGCCGGCGCGTGCGGATGCGAGCGCGGCTTCGGTGCCGGAATGCCCGCCGCCGATCACGATCACGTCGAAGTTGTGGAAGTCGCTGTTCATCTCGTTTCAATCAAACGTTTCGCCCCGCATGCGAATTGTGCGCCGATTCGCAAAACATCGCAGCTTCATCCGCATGAACGTCGTCATGCACGGCCAATGCTGCCGGATGATGTTGCACTTCCGACGCGGCGTGTCACTTCCCGTGCAGCGCAATCATCCGTCCACCCGGCGTCATTTCAAACTGCGAACCCGTTGTGCGTGCGGCGTGAAATCGCGGCCCGCATGGTGTCTCGTCATCGTCTCCGAAGTTGCGCGCCATCACGCTGCGACCACCGGCGGTCACGCCAAAGTATGAACTGGCGTGCAAAAACGAAAGGCTGCGCGCCGGCGTGCTTGCGACTGGCACGCCGCCTGCTTCGAATACGTTTGCACCCGGGTCGGCAACGCGCCACGCGCGGATCGGATTGGAACAGGGCCGATCGGCACGACCGGGGAAGCAAGAGGGGCTGGATGTCGGGGGACATCCAGCCCCTCACCTTTTCCGGCACTGCGGATAAAGGTGCCGGCACCCGACCGAACCCGGAACAGGGGGGATCCGGAGCGGTTTGGCCGGATGCCGGCATGGCCGATGACAACGTTGGCGCAGAGAGTGCATGGAAGCCCCCACCAACGCAAGCCCCATCTGTGGGCCGTCAGCGTTTGGCGCCGGGGAAGAGATCGCGGAAGGTCTTCGGCGAATTGTTCGGTGCCTTGCCCTGTCCATTCGACGGCGGCGGCCGATGGTGATGGCGTGGCGGCGGGACATACATCGGGCCTGGCATGTCGTAGCCGTACCAGGGCGCGCCATAGCCATACCACCGCGGGCCGAAGCCGCTGCCGAAGTAGCCGCCGGGATATCCGTACATTCCATAAGGAACCAGGATCACCGGCCGGTCGGACTCCATCTCGGCGTCGCGGATGCGCGCATCGGGATCGTAGGTGCCACCCGGTCGCAGGCTCGTTCGCGGCGCATCGGTCACGCACCCGGACAACAGCATTGCAGCGCAGGTGCAGGCAATCAGAATGGATGTTTTCATCGGCGTTCCCCTGTCATACCGGCGACAGCATGCGCGCCACGGGCTGATTGCAACGTGGATGCCGCGACCGCCGATGGCGACGATTCAGCTTGCGGGCAACGACGACGTGCAGTTGAAGCGCCCAAGCCTTAGGCTGGCGCGATGCCCGATTCGTCCCCGCGCCTTCCCACCATCGCCGATGTCCGCCTGGCCGCTGCGCGCATCGCCGGCCATGCCCATGTGACCCCGGTCCTGCGTTCGCGCGAACTCGATGCCCTCGCCGGCTGCGAACTCCTGTTCAAATGCGAGAACCTGCAGCGCGCCGGCGCGTTCAAATTCCGCGGCGCCTGCAACGCGGTGTTGGCGCTGGATGATGAAGCCGCCCGCGCCGGCGTGGTCACCCAGAGTTCCGGCAATCACGGCGCGGCGATCGCGCTGGCCTGCAAGCTGCGCGGGATTCCGGCGACGGTGGTGGTGCCCGAAGGCGCGCCGCAGTCGAAGCTCGACGCCATCGTCGCCTATGGCGCGCGGCTGGTGCGTTGCGCGCCCGGCATGGCCGCGCGCGATGCTGCTGTCGCCGGCATCCTGGCGCACGGCGGCGGCACCCTGATCCATCCCTTCGACAATGCCGACGTGATCGCCGGCCAGGGCACGGCGGCGCTGGAATTGTTCGGGCACGCCGGTGCGTTGGATGTATTGATGACACCGGTCGGCGGCGGCGGCCTGCTGTCGGGCTCGGCGCTGGTGGCGCGGTCGCAGGCCGCTCGCGTCGAAGTCCTCGGCGCGGAACCGCAAGGCGCACGCGATGCCCATGATGCGCTGGAAGTCGGCCATCCGATCACCGATCGCAGCGCCGATACCGTTTGCGACGGCCTGCGCGGCCACCTCGCCCAACGCACGTATGACCTGCTCGAACGCAACATCGACGGCATTCTGTTGGCCGGCGACGACGCCATACTCGCCGCGATGCGCCTGGTGTGGACGCGGATGAAACTGCTGATCGAGCCGTCCTCCGCGGTGCCGCTGGCTTGCGTGCTGGCGCAACCGGAACGATTCCGCGGGCGGCGCGTCGGCGTCATCCTGAGTGGCGGCAATGTCGATCCGGCGATGGCCGCATGAACGCGATTCCGAAACCCTTCCAGTGGCGCGCGTGGCACGTCCTGCTCGCGGCGTCGCTGCTCGCGCTGTTGTTCCTCGGCATGCGCGGGCTCTGGGACCCCGATGAAGGCCGCTACACCAATGTCGCGCTCAACATGCTCGACACCGGCAACTGGCTGATCCCGCAACGCACCGATGGCGTCGGTCACTGGACCAAACCGCCGTTCACCTATTGGGCGATTGCCGCCAGCATCGCCACCTTCGGCGCCAACGCCTGGGCCGCGCGCCTGCCCTCGGCATTGGCCTACCTGATGTGCGTGTTGCTGGTGCGGCAGATTTCCTCGCGCCTGATTCCCGATCGCCGCAACGAAACGGCATTGCTGTTCGCGACGATGTTCATGCCCGCGGGCGCATCGCAACTCATCACCACCGATTTCGTGCTCGCCACCTGCGAAACCCTGGCGATCTGCGGTTTCGTCTGCGCCCGTTTCGGCGATCCTCCGGCATTGCAACGACGCGCGTGGTGGCTGGTGATGTGGCTGGGCTTCGGCCTCGCCTTCCTCGTCAAGGGGCCGCCGGGACTGTTGCCGGCGCTGTCGCTGGTCGCGTTCTCGCTGTGGGTACGCGAACCGGATCGTCCGCGCGATCCGCTGGTGCATGTCGGCGGATTCGTGCTGTTCGCGCTGGTGGCCCTGCCCTGGTACCTGGTGGTGACGCAACGCACGCCGGGATTGCTGCAGTACTTCACCGGCAGCGAAGTGGTCGATCGCGTCGCCAGCAACGCACATAACCGCAATGGCGAGTGGTACGGCTGGCTGCTGGTGTACGGCCCGACTTTGTTGATCGGTGCGTTGCCGTGGACCTGGTTCGTGCTGCGCTGGTTCGGATCGCTGCCGGCGTCGTTCAAGCGCTGGTGGCGCAATTCGGCGATTCGTCGCGCCGAGGCCGGCGATGTGCTGATCGCATTGTGGATCCTGTTGCCGCTGCTGGTGTTCTGCGTCTCGCGTTCGCGCCTGCCGCTGTACGTGCTGCCGCTGTTCCCGGCGCTGGCGATCGCGGCGATGCGCATGCGCCGTGGCGCGGCGCTGCCGAATTGGTGGTGGATGGTGGTGCTGGTCGTGGTGATGAAGGTCGGTTCGCTGCTGATCCCGGCCACGCTCGATGTCCGCACGTTCGTTGCCGAGATCCGCAAGCGCAGCGGCGACGTGCCGGTGAAGCGCGTGGTGTTCATCGACGACACCCAGCGTTATGCACTGCACCTCTATCTCGGCTTGCCGGCGCGCATCGAACGCGTCGGCATGGATGTCGGCATGCAGGCGCGCTTCAATCCCGATTTCGATCGTTCCGCCGCTGATGAACTCGCGCGTTTTCGCGGCGATCCCGGCGTGTTGTGGGTGACGAAACTGCGCCACTGGCCGCAGGTGCGGCAATGGATGGCGGATCGCGGTGCCCGTGCGGTCCAGCTCGGCGATGCGTTCGCGGAATATCCGCAGGACATCGGCAAGGACGGCCAGCCGAAGCCGGACGATGCGCGGGTGATGTTCCGGGTGGAGTGAGTGCACGCAACTCGCACGCGCTGGCTTGGCGGGAGGCCAGTTCCGGTGCGCGCGTGTTGTGGCTTCTTGGAGGCTTGAAAGTATCCACCGGCGACGCCGTGCGGTTCGTCCGCAGTGGCCGACCATACGAGGCATGGGTGAGGAAGCGCCGCTTACGCGGCATGCCGCGTGGCGATTCCGAACGCCACGAGCGCAAGCGAGTGGCCGGCCCCGCGCAGCGGGCCGAGTCGAGCCTCCATGGATGGATTCACGGCGTGTCGGCCACTGCGGATAACCGCCAAAGGCGCACAGCCGGGCGATTGGCTTTCAGCCAGCGCGGGCGATGCTTACCGCCGCCGGATCGGAATGCGATCGAGCGGCACCGACGCGAGCTCGCCACCGGAAACACGGATCGGCGTACCGGGCTCGGGTCCCCACGCCTGGGCGTAGATCGCTTCCCACGTCAGCGGGAAACGACCTGCCCTGTCACGCGGATAGGCGGCATCGGCGGCAGCGAACCGCGCGCGCCCGCTCAGGCTGTGGCGACGCGCGTGCAGTGCATTGGTCGCGCCCATCGCCTTGAGTCCGCGCAACACGCTGGCGAAATCCGGCAGCGTTTCCACCAGCAGGTCACGATCGAGCACCGGCTCGCGGAATCCGGCGGCGACCAGGGCATCGCCGAATCCGGCGATATCGACGAACGGACTGACGTGCGGCACTGCATCGGCCGACGCGAAGGCTTCGCGAAGTTCGTACAGGGTATCGATGCCGAAAGTCGTGCACAGCAGCAGGCCGCCCGGCTTCAACACACGGCGGAATCCGGCGAAGGCGGCGGGGAGATCGTCGATCCACTGCAAGGCGAGATTGCAGAACAGCACGTCGACGCTGGCATCGGCCAGCGGCAATCCGCGCAGGTCGGCGCAGACGCGATCGACCGACCTGCGACGCAACCACTGGCCACGCGTGTTGGCGGAGGCGATGCGCAGCATCGGCAAGGCGGCATCGATCGCGAACACGCGCGCATCGGGCAACTGCTTGCGGAACCACGCTGCCGCGTGCGCGGGACCGCAACCGAGATCGACCACGACCTGCGGCCTGTTGTCGCCATGGCGGATGGCGTAGTGCTCGAACGATTCCAGCAATCGCGATTCGATCTCGCGCTGCAGGGCCGATGCATCTTCGTAACCGCGGGCGGCACGGCCGAAGGCATGGCGCACCTGGCGCGCATCGAAAATCTCACTCATTGCAACAGTCGCCCGAGTGCAGCGGCAACGACTTCGGCGTGAGTGAGGAAGGGCGCGTGGCCGGCATGATCGACCACATCGATCACGGCATCGGGCGTCAGTTCGACTGCCACTTGCATCGCGCGCGGATCGACCAGGCGATCACGCCGTCCGCCGATCCACAGGCTCGGCAACGCAAGCGCCGGAAGACCCGGGCGCAGGTCGCTGGTTTCCAGCAGTTCCAATCCATCGGCGAGCACCGAGGTCGCCGGTTCGCCGCGCACGAACAGTTCATCGCGGAGATGGCGCAGCTCTTCCTTCGCATGATCGGAGCCGAAGGCTTCCAGCGCGAGGAAACGATCGAGCGTGCCGCGCCAGTCGCTGCGCAGGCCTCCGGCGAAATCGCGGAAGGTCTCCGGGGCCATGCCCCAGCGCCAGTCGTCCTTGCGCACGAAGCACGGCGTCGCGCACAGCATCGCCAGCGCACGCATCGACCCCGCACCGTATTGCGCGGCATGCAAGGCGACCAGTCCGCCCAGCGACCAGCCGCACCACACCGCGCCTTGCGGCACCTGTGCGGCGATCGCGAGGGCGCAGGCATCGAGCCGCAACGGCACGCCGCTGTCGCGCGATCCGCCGTGCCCGGGCAGATCGACCACATGCAGCGTGCAGCGATCGCGCATGCATTCGACCAGTGGCGCGAACACGCCGCCGTGCATCGCCCAGCCGTGCAGCAGGACCAGGTCGGGTCCGCTGCCGATGCGTTCGATGTGCAGGCTCATCGCGCCGGCAGGTTGTCGCGCGCGCGCGCCAGTGCCTGCACCAATGCATTGACCTCGGCATTGCTGTGCAGCGCGGAGAGCGTGACGCGCAATCGCGACCCGCTGTCTGGGACCGTCGGTGGACGGATCGCCGCGACCCAAAAGCCTTCTTCTTCCAGCTCCGCCGACATCGCCAGTGCGCTTCGTTCGTCGCCGCACGGCACCGGCTGGATCGGCGTTGCGCTCTCGGGCAAATCGAAGCCCAGTTGCTGCATCTTTTCGCGGAAGCGCGCGATCAACGATTGCAGGCGCTCGCGGCGCCAGTGGTCGCTGCGCGCCATCTTCACCGCCTGCAGCGATGCCACCGCCAACGCCGGCGGCGGCGCAGTGGAATAGACGAACCCGCGCGCGGCCTGCACGAGATGTTCGATCAGGCCGGCATCGCCGACCACCACCGCGCCGTATCCACCCAGGGCCTTGCCGAGCGTGACCAGTTGCAGCGGCACTTCGGCCGGACCGAGTTTGGCGGCGGCAACACAACCGCGGCCTTCATCGCCAACCACGCCGATCCCGTGGGCATCATCGACATAAAAAGTGGCGTGCTGCACGCGCGAGACCAGTGCCAACTGTTTCAGCGGCGCGATGTCGCCATCCATGCTGAAGACACCATCGGTGGCGACCATCGCCGCGCCATCGACACTGGAACGCAGTTGCCGCAACGCGCCTTCGGCATCGCCATGCGGATAACGCCGCAGCATCGCCCCCGACAGGCGCGCGCCATCGATCAGGCTGGCGTGGTCGAGGCGATCCTGCACGCAGAGATCGCCTTCGCCGAGGAAGGCCTGCAGCACCGCGAGATTCGCCACGTAACCACTGTCGAACAACAGTGCACGCGGATAGTCCAGCCATTCGGCGATCGCGCGCTCCAGTGCCACGTGCGCGGCATGGCGCCCGCACACCAATGGCGAGCCGGTGCTGCCGTAGCCATTGCGCGCGGCGCCATCCTGCAATGCCGAGTTGATCGAGAAGTGCTGCGACAGCCCGAGATAATCGTTGCCGCAGAAATTCACCAGCCAGCGACCGTCGACTTCGCACGAACTGCCATTGCGCCCGGTCACCGTGCGCAGGCGACGAACGCGGTGCGCCGCTTCCTGTTGCGCACGCTGTTCGGCGGCGCGCGTGCGGATCGAGGGCCGCGCCATCTCAGGCCGCGTTCTGGATGGTGATGTCGGCGTGCACGGTGTCGCTGCACGAGGATGCTTCCGGCAACTGCATCGGACGCAGGCCGAGGCGCTCGAACAGCCTGGCGTCGTGATCGACATCGGGATTGCCGGTGGTCAGCAGTTTTTCGCCGTGGAAGATCGAATTGGCGCCGGCGAGGAAGCACAGTGCCTGCAACTCGTCGCCCATGGTTTCGCGACCGGCCGACAACCGCACCATCGACTTCGGCATGATGATGCGCGCGACAGCGATCGTGCGCACGAATTCGAAGGAATCGAGTTCGGCCACGGTGTTCTTCTCGGCCAGCGGCGTGCCGGCGACCTGCACCAGGCGGTTGATGGGCACCGAATCCGGATGCGCCGGCAGGTTGGCCAGCGTGCGCAGCAGTCCGGCGCGTTGCGCGCGCGATTCGCCCATGCCGACGATGCCGCCGCAGCAGGTCTTCATGCCGGCGTCGCGCACATGCGTCAGCGTGTCGAGGCGATCCTGGTAGTCACGCGTGGTGATGACATCGCCATAGAAATCCGGTGCGGTGTCGAGGTTGTGGTTGTAGTAGTCGAGGCCGGCGCCCTTGAGCGCGTCCGCCTGCGACGCACTCAACATGCCGAGGGTGGCGCAGGTCTCGAGACCGAGTGCTTTCACGCCACGGATCATCTCGGCAACCTTGGGGATGTCGCGATCCTTGGGCGAACGCCAGGCGGCGCCCATGCAGAAGCGCGAGGCACCGGCCGCCTTGGCCGCGCGCGCGCGTTCCAGCACGTCGTCGGCATCCATCAGCTTGGTCGCCTCGACCCCGGTGTGGTAGCGCTGCGCCTGCGGGCAATAGCTGCAATCCTCGGGGCAGCCACCCGTCTTCACCGACAGCAGCGTGCTGATCTGGACTTCCGACGGATCGAAATGTTGGCGATGCACGGTGGCCGCGCGCTGGACCAGTTCGGTGAATGGCAGGGCGAACAGGGCCTCGACCTCGGACTGGCTCCAGTCGTGGCGCAAAACGGGGACAGGTCCGACATCAGGCATGGGGGTTTTCCGAGGGTGCGGGTGTTCCGGGCCTGCCAGTCTGGAAACCATGTCCAGTGCTGTCAACCTGAACCCCGTCACGGAAGTTGACTGGCCCGCCCGCCGGGGCGGCTGGCGACGCGCGGTGGATGCCGCCATCGATGCCCTCTATCCCCGCCGCTGCCTGGCCTGCGACGGCGATGGCCAGCCCGGACTCGACCTCTGCCGATTGTGCGAAGCCGAACTGCCGTGGCTGCCGCCGGCCTGCCCGCGCTGCGCCTTGCCCTCGATGTTCGGCCTGCCGTGCGAACGCTGCAGCGGCCGGGCCTCGCCGATCCAGCGCACCCGCGCCACCTTCCTTTACAACGCGCCGATCGACCGCCTGCTGCCGCGGCTCAAATTCCACGAGGACCTGTGCGCCGGACAGCTGGCGTCATCACTGATGTTGCGCGTGCTGCAACACGCCGATCGCCCCGATGCCATCGTCGCGATCCCGTTGCATCGCAAGCGCCTGCGCAAGCGCGGCTACAACCAGGCGCTCGAACTCGCCAAGCCGATCGCGCAGGCATTCGACCTGCCCTTGCGCGCTGACTTGCTGCACCGGCGCCAGCACACCACCGCGCAGTCGAGCCTCGACAAGGACGCGCGCGCGGTGAACATGCAGGATGTTTTCGTCGGATTGCGCGGGAAACGTGAAGTGCCGCGCCATGTCGCACTGATCGATGACGTGATGACCACCGGCGCCACCCTGGAAGCCGCCGCGATCGCGCTCAAGGCGATCGGCGTGCAGCGCGTCGATGCGTGGGTGTGCGCGCGGGTGCCCTAGCCGCGCCAGAAATCCAGCGCGATGCCGGCGAAGATCACCAATCCCGCCCAATTGTTGTGGCGGAACGCGCGGAAGCAGCCATCGCGATCGCGATCCTTCGCCATCACGAATTCCCACGCCACCAGCAGCGCGGCGGCCAGCAACCCGCCCCAGTACCACGCACCGCGATGGGCGTCATGGCCAACCAGCCACAGCGTCGCGAACATGCAGGCATACAACACGCCCTGCGCGACCAGGTCGGCATCGCCGAACAGGATCGCGGTGGATTTCGCGCCCATGCGGATGTCGTCGTCGCGATCGACCATCGCGTACCAGGTGTCGTAGGCGGTCGACCACAGGATGTTGGCGATGTAGAGCAGCCACGCCAGCTTCGGCACGCCGCCGGTGATCGCCGCGAAGGCCATCGGGATGCCCCAGCCGAAGGCCATGCCCAGATATACCTGCGGGAAGTAGGTGTAGCGCTTGAGATAGGGATAGCTCGCGGCCAACAGTACGCCGACCACGCTCATCATGATGGTCAGCCGGTTCTGCGTCAGCACCAGCGCGAACGCCGCCAGCATCAGCACCGCGAACAGCACCAGCGCCTCGCGGCCACTGACTTCACCCGTCGCCAATGGTCGGCCGCGCGTGCGCTCGACCGATCCATCCAGCCAGCGGTCGGCGTAATCGTTGATCACGCAACCGGCGCCGCGGGTCAGCCACACGCCGAGAGTGAATACGATCAGTGGCTTCCACGCCGGCATGCCGCTGGCCGCGAACCACAGGCCCCACCACGTCGGCCACAACAGCAGCAGCCAGCCGATCGGCTTGTCGGCGCGCATCAACCGCAGGTAGAGACGCAGCTTGCGCCGCCACTCCGGTTCGCTCGGTTGCGTCCAAGCCTCGGGAATCTGCGGGGATGACATCTGCATAGCGTAGCAGCGCGGGTGACCCTTACAGTAGCGACTCACGCATCGCAGCCACGGGATCCCGCGACATGAGGTTCGACCGCCGCACGTTGTCCGCCGTCCTTCTTGCCGTCTGCGGCGCGGCGATCGCGATGCCTGTCTTCGCCGAAGAAGCATCGACCGCTCCGGCACCTGCGATCATCCCGCTGCCGGCGTCGCTGGAAATGGATGGCGGGTGTTTCCATCCCGGCAAGGTCGTGCATTTCGCGATCACCGGCAAGCTGACGGATCGTCGCGCCATCGCCAGCCTCGCCCATGAAGTCTTGCGTGATGCCTGGCATCACCCGGTCACGATCGCATCCGCCAGGGAACGCGTCGATCTCCGTCTCGTGCTTGCCGCCGACGCCGGCGCCAATCCCGAGTCCTACACCTTGCGGATCGCGCGCGACGGCATCGTCATCCGCGCGGCCACCGAGACCGGCCTGTTCCATGGCCTGCAGACATTGCGCCAGATCGCCGCGCCCGGCAGCGACGCCGGCGCCGGCATCCCCGCGCTGCACATCAGTGACCAGCCGCGCTTCCGCTATCGCGGACTGATGCTGGATTCGGCCCGCCACATGCAACCGCTCGCGGCGATCAAGCAGCAGCTCGACCTGATGGCGCGCTACAAGTTCAACACCTTCCACTGGCATCTCACCGACGATCAGGGTTGGCGCATCGAGATCAAGCGTTATCCGAAACTGGCGTCGATCTCGTCGATGCGCAAGGAGACGGTGATCGGCAATCCCGACAACGGCGCAACCGCGCGCGACGGCATTCCCTATGGCGGTTACTACACGCAGGCGCAGGCACGCGAGATCGTCGCCTACGCGCGGGCCCGCCATATCGACGTGATTCCGGAAATCGACATGCCGGGCCACATGGTCGCGGCGCTCGCGGCCTACCCGGAACTCGCCTGCACGCCGGGCCCGTTCGATGTCTACACCACCTGGGGCGTGTCCGACGACATCCTGTGCCCAAGCCCCCAGACCTTCGCCTTCGTCGAAGGCGTGCTGGACGAAGTGATGGCGATCTTCCCCTCGCATTACATCCATGTAGGTGGCGACGAGGCGCCGACCACGCGCTGGATACAGAGCGCGCTGGCGCAGGACATCATCCGTCGCGAGGGATTGAAGGACGAACACGCCTTGCAAGGCTGGTTTTTGCGACGCGTCGAAGCCTTCGTGCGCGCGCATGGCCGCACGATCATCGGCTGGGATGAGATCCTCGAGGGCGGCGCATCGCCGACGGCGACGGTGATGTCGTGGCGCGGCATGCAGGGTGGCATCGATGCCGTACGGCTGGGCCACGACGTGGTGATGTCGCCGACCAGCCACGCCTATCTCGACTACTGCCAGTCGAAAGCAAGGAGCGAACCGCCGTGCATCGGCAATGACCTGCCGCTGCGCAAGGTCTACGAATTCGAACCCGTTCCCGACGGACTCACGGCGGAACAATCCGCGCACATCCTCGGTGGCCAGGGCAATCTGTGGACCGAATACCTGAAGACGCCGCAGGACGTGCAATACATGCTGTTTCCGCGCAGCCTTGCCTTGGCGGAAGTGCTGTGGTCACCCAAGCAGGCGCGCGACTGGAATGGCTTCCTGCTGCGATTGCCGGCGCAACTCGCGGAGCTCGATCGCCTGCATGTGAAGTATCGCCCGCTGGGCGCGCAGTGATGTTGCGGCGCCGGCGCTGCTCGCCGGCCCGGCACGCGACCGGCTACAATGCCCGCTCCGCCGCGGCGGACACGGCACGCGCCCGTAGCTCAGCCGGATAGAGTAGTGGCTTCCGAAGCCATTGGTCGGGGGTTCGAATCCCTCCGGGCGCGCCATCACCCTCGCCTGAAGCGCAATCCCACGCCCGGTTCGGTGACGATCCAGCGCGGCGATGCGGGATCGTCACCAAGCTTGTGACGCAACTTGGCCAGCAGGATCCGCAGGTAATGGGTGTCCTCTGCATGGGTCGGCCCCCAAACCTCGCGCAACAATTGCGGTTGGGTGACGACGCGATCGACGTGTCGCACCAGCAACGCGAGCAATGCGTATTCCTTGCGCGTGAGCGCCAACGGTTGGCCATCGAGCGCGACTTCCCGCCGCGCCAGGTCGATGCGCAGCCGACCGTCGTCGTAGACCGGAGGTTCGGCTGTCGTCGACGGCACGATGGCGTCGCGCAACAACGCGCGCACGCGCGCCATCAGTTCGGGAACGCCGAACGGCTTGGTCACGTAATCATTGGCCCCGGCATCCAGCGCGCGGACCTTGCCGCCTTCGTCGGCCCGCACCGACAACATCAACACCGGCACGCTCGACCATTCGCGCAATGCACGCAGCACGTCGTGGCCATCCATGTCGGGCAAGCCAAGATCGAGGATGACGAGATCGGCGCCACGGGTCGCAAGCGCATCGAGTCCGCTGCGCCCGTCTTCCGCCAGCAACACGGCGTATCCCTGTGCACGCAGGCTGATGTCGAGGAACTTGCGGATCTGCGGTTCATCATCGATGACGAGCACGCGGATCGCCTGTCCGGTCACGGTGTTCACTGGTGCGCGACGTCCGGCATGGTGCGTGGAAGTGTGATGCGGATGCAGGTGCCGCGTCCATCCCGTCCCGGCAATGCCGCGACCGATCCGCCATGCGCGCCGATCATGCCCTGGGCGATGGTGAGCCCGAGGCCGGTGCCGTGGCGTCCGCGATCGCCGCGCTCGACGCTGTAGAACATGTCGAAGATGCGGGCGCGATCGGCTTCGGGAATGCCCGGCCCTTCATCGATGACCTCGACCTGCAGCGCGCCATCCGGGGCATCGCCAGCGCGCACGTGCACGGGTTTTCCCGGCGGCGAAAACTTGGCCGCATTCTCGATGATGTTGAACAGTGCCTGTTCGACCAGTGCCGGATGCACCCACAGTGGTGCCAACCCGGGTTCGATGTCGACTTCGACCAATGCACCGGGAACGAACTTGCGGATGCGTTCAACCGCCGCGCCCACCACTTCGCCGACGCCGATCCAGTCGCGATTGAGCTTCAAGCCACCGTGACCGAGCCGCGTCATGTCGAGCAGGTTCTGGATGTAGCGATCGAGCCGTTGCCCTTCCAGCCGGATGGTATCGAGCAGTTCGTCGCGATCCTGCCCGTCCATCTGCGCGCCGTAATGCTGCAGGCTCGATGCCGAACCGATGATCGCCGCCAGCGGCGAACGCAAATCGTGCGAGACCGACGACAGCAGCGCCGAGCGCAGGCGCTCGGTTTCGCCGGTCATGCGGGCATCCTGAAGATCGCCGACCAGTCGCGTGCGCAATGCCGCCTGCGCGATGTCGTCGGCCATCGCCTCGGCCAGTCGCTGCTGTTCCGCCGCCAGTCGCGTCACCGAATCATCGGGACGCAAGCCGATCCAGCCGATGGTGCTGCCATTGCCGCGCAACGGCAGGAACCACCACGGGCAGGTCGACAAGGTCGCGGTGAAGCGCCCGGCCGGCTGGCCGTGCGCAATCACCCACTGTGCCGCCGCCCGCGCCTTGTCGTCGAACTCGTCGATGGTGGAGGCGTCTGCACCGAAATGGACAACGGCCTTGACGTCGAGCGCGCGCTTCAAGGCGTTGCGGCCGGCGCGTTCGACTTCCCCGGGATCGGCGGCGGCGGCGAGATCGCGCGACAGCGATTCCAGCGCGGTGGCGTGCGCGTTGGAAGCACGCAACGCCACCACCTGCATGCGCATGCGCGCCGCCAGCCGCCCCGCCAGCAGGGCCGTCGCCAGGAACAGCAATGCGGTGGTGACGCCGCGTTGCGCCGAGATGTAGAGGGTGAAATACGGCGGGATGAAAAAGAAATCGTAGGCGAAGAAGCACAGGAGCGCTGCATATAGCGCAGCCGCGACGCGCGTGCGCGTGGCGACGACCAGCACGGCGACGATGAAGATCATCGACAGGTCGCTGATGTCGAGCCAGCGCTTGGCGATCGCGGCGATCCCGACGAACAATGCCGAAATCAGCGTCGCCTGCCCGAAATCACCCAAGCGCATGGGGCTTGTGTCGCCATCGGCCACGCGCTTGCGCGATTCCGCCCGCGCTTCCGGAGTGCTGACGATGACGATCTCGAAATGCGCGCCGCGCTCGATCAGCTGCTGGGTGATGGTGCGATTGAACAGGCGCGCCAACGGGCGATCGCGGGTACGCCCGATCACGATGGAGGACGCGCCGAGGCGATTGGCGTAATCGAGCAGCGCATCGACCACGCTGTCGCCGTGCAGCACTTCGGTGGCGCCACCGAGGCGACGCGCCATCGCCAGTGCGCGGTCGATTTCCAGCTGCACGTCGTGCGGCCACGCCCTGCCTTCGACGCTGACCACCGTCCACGGCGCGTCGCGGCGCTCGGCAAGACGGCGCGCGACGCGCACCAGATATTCCGACTGGCCGCGGCCGTCGATGGCGACGATGACCTGCCGGCGCAATGGCACGGCGGCAATGCCACGCGCGGTCTGGGCCTCGCGCAGGTCGGAATCGACGCGATCGGCGGCGGTCTGCATCGCCAGCTCGCGCAGGGCCGCGAGATTCGACGGCACGAAGAACGATTGCAGCGCCTGCGCCGCCTGTTCCGGCAGGTAGACCTTGCCGTGGTGCAGGCGTTCGATCAGTTCGCCCGGCGGCAGGTCGACCAGCACGATGTCGCGCAGGCGGTCGAACACCGCATCGGGCACGGTCTCGGCGACGCGCACGCCGGTGATGCGATGGACGACGTCGTTGAGGCTTTCGAGATGCTGGATGTTGATCGTGCTGTAGACATCGATGCCGGCGTCCAGCAGTTCCATCACGTCCTGCCAGCGCCGTTCATGGCGGCTTCCGGGCGCATTGCGATGCGCAAGTTCGTCGACCAGCGCGACTTCCGGCTTGCGTGCGAGCAGGCGATCGAGGTCCATTTCCTCGACGAGATGGCCGCGATACGGAGTCGCGAGACGCGGCAGGACTTCGAGGCCATCGACCAGCAATGCGGTTTCGCTGCGACCGTGGGTTTCGACGATCGCCACCACAACGTCGACGCCGCGCCGATGCAATTCCCGGGCGCGACCGAGCATGGCATAGGTCTTGCCGACGCCCGGCGCGGCGCCGAGGAACAGCGTCAGCCGTCCCTGGCGCTGGCGTTGTAGCTCGCCGATCAGTGCATCAGCCTGGGCAGTGCGCGCGCGTTCGGGCATGGCCACAGTATCCGCGCTCCATCATCGATGCGCATCCAGCGCGAGGTTGAGCCGCACCACGTTGACTCGCGCCGGTCCGAAAATCCCGAACTGCGGCGCACGAGTGTTGGCATCCACCAATCGACGCACATCGGCATCGGGCACGTCGCGCGCGCGGGCGACGCGCACGACCTGCTGCATCGCCGCCTGCACGCTGATGTCGGGGTCGACGCCGCTGCCGGACTGCGTCAGCAGATCATCGGCAACCTGCGCCGGGGCGATGCCATCGCGGCGTGCGATTTCATCGCGCAATTGCGCAACCTGCTTGCGCAAGTCCGGGTTGGTGCGGGCGAGATTGCTGCCGGCGGCGTTCATCGGATCGTATTTCGCCGCCGATGGCCGTGGCTGGAAATAGCCGGGCGCGGCGAACGGCTGTGCGACCAGTTCCGATGCAACGGGCTTGCCATCGCGCAGGAGGATGCTGCCGTGCGCGTGGTAGGGGAACAGCACGCCGTCGATTCCGCTGGAAAGCAGCGAATAGGAAAAACCGAACAGGCCGAGGGTGATCGCCATCAGCGCGACCGCGGCGCGCCACAGGGCGCCAGTTCCGATCGGCAGATCCTGTTGTTGTGCAATATCCATGATTCAGACTCCGAAGACCGCGAGGGCCAGATCGATCAATTTGATGGCGACGAACGGCAACACCACACCGCCAAGGCCGTAAATCAGCATGTTCCGGCGCAACAGCGATACCGCACTGGCCGGCTTGAAGCGCACGCCACGCAGGGCCAGCGGGATCAGCGCGGGAATGATCAGCGCGTTGAAGATCAACGCCGACAGCACCGCCGAACGCGGACTGGAAAGATGCATGACGTTGAGCGCCGCCATCGACGGAATCGTCGCCGCGAACAGGGCCGGCAGGATCGCGAAATACTTGGAGACGTCGTTCGCCAGCGAGAACGTGGTCAGCGCGCCGCGGGTGATCAGCTGCTGTTTGCCGATCTCCACCACCGCCAGCAACTTGGCCGGATCGGAATCGAGATCGACCATGTTGCCGGCTTCCTTGGCCGCCTGCGTGCCGGAGTTCATCGCCAGGCCGATGTCGGCCTGCGCCAGCGCCGGCGCGTCGTTGGTGCCGTCGCCGACCATCGCGACCAGGCGTCCTTCGGCCTGTTCCTGGCGAATGCGCGCCAGCTTGTCCTCGGGCCGCGCCTCGGCGATGTAATCGTCCACGCCCGCTTCGGCGGCGATCGCCGCGGCGGTCAGCGGGTTGTCGCCGGTGATCATCACCGTGCGCACGCCCATCTCGCGCAGGCGGGCGAAGCGCTCCTTGACGCCGTGCTTGACCACGTCGCCGAGTTCGACCACGCCGAGCACGTGGCGGCCTTCGGCGACCACCAGCGGCGTGGCGCCACCGCGCGCGACTTCGCTGACGCGCGCCTGCAGTTCGTGCGAAACCACGCCACCCAGCGTCTCGACATGTTTGGCGATGGCGTCGCCGGCGCCCTTGCGGATCAGGCGCTCGACGTCGCCCCGCGCATTCTTGAGGTCGACACCCGACATCCGCGTCTGCGCGGTGAACTGCACGAAGTGCGCATGCTGGGGATCGATGCGTTGCGCGCCCTGCTCGATCGCCAGTTGCACGATCGACTTGCCTTCCGGCGTCGGATCGGCGAGCGACGACAGCATCGCGGCGTCGCGCAGTTGCGCCGGACTGACGCCGGCCATCGGCCAGAAGTGCGTCGCCTGGCGATCGCCGAAGGTGATCGTCCCGGTCTTGTCGAGCAGCAGCACGTCGACGTCGCCGGCGATCTCCACTGCCTTGCCGGATTTCGCCAGCACGTTGGCGGACAGCGCGCGATTCATCCCGGAAATGCCGATCGCCGGCAGCAGGCCACCGATGGTGGTGGGGATCAGGCAGACCAGCAACGCGATCAGCAGCAGCGGATCGAGTTTGGCGCCGACGAAGCCGGCAATGAACGGCAGCGACACCACCACCATCAGGAAAGTCAGCGTCATCGCCGCCAGCAACATGTTCAGCGCGATCTCGTTCGGCGTCTTCTGGCGGTTGGCGCCCTCGACCAGTGCGATCATGCGATCGAGGAAACTGCCGCCCGGTTCGGCGCTGACCTCGACGATGATCTCGTCGCTCAGCACCCTGGTCCCACCGATCACGCCGGAATGGTCGGTGCCGGCCTCGCGCAACACCGGCGCCGATTCGCCGGTGACCGCCGCTTCGTTGATGCTGGCGAGACCGTGGATGATTTCACCGTCGGCGGGAATCAGTTCGCCTTCGGACACGACCACGCGATCGCCCTTGCGCAACTCCGTCGCCGCGATCCGCGTTTCGCTGCCGCCATCATCGAGTCGGCGCGCGACCAGATCCTTGCGCGCAGCGCGCAGGCTGGACGCCTGGCCACGCCCGCGCGCTTCCGCCACCGCATCGGCGAAATTGCCGAACAGCACGGTGACGAACAGGATCGCCGAAACCGCGAGCCCGTAACCGAGCGCTCCGGGAATCGCGACGCTGGTGACGATCGACAGCAGCGTGCCGAGCAGCACGATCGCCATCACCGGGTTGTGGATGATCTTGCCCGGTGCGAGCTTGAGGAAGGCATCGCGAATGGCTGGAGTGTTCATCGAATCGTTCCTTGCGCGACCAGTTGCAGATGGTCGGCGACCGGGCCGAGCACCAGTGCAGGCATGAATTGCAGGACGGTGAGGATCACCACCACCGACACCAATGTCAGCGCGAAGGTCGGCGTCTCGACGTGCAAGGTGCCGGCGCCTTCCGGTGCAACGCGTTTCTTCGCCATGCTCGCGGCGATCGCCAGCGGGAAGATCAGCGCCGGCAGGCGTCCGCACAGCAGCACGATGCTGCAGGTGACGTTCCACCACACGCTGTTGTCGCCCAATCCCTCGAAGCCCGAACCATTGTTGGCGAAGGCCGACGTGTATTCGTAGAGGACCTGGGAGATGCCGTGGTGCGCCGGGTTGGAGTTGGCGGCGAGCGATGGCACCGCCAGCGCGATCGCTGCGAAGCCGAGAATGACCAGCGGCTGGACCAGGATCAGTCCTGCAAGCAGGCGCACCTCGTGCGCTTCGATCTTGCGTCCGAACAGCTCCGGCGTGCGTCCCGTCATCAATCCGGCGAGGAAGACCGCAAGCAACACGTAGACGAAGAACTGCAGCGCACCGCAACCGATGCCGCCCCAGATCCCGTTGATCAACATGTTCACCATCTCGACGCCACCGGACAGCGGCGCGTAGGAATCGTGCATGCCGATCACCGAACCGTTCGATGTCTGGGTGGTGAGCGCGCCGTACACGGCCGAAGCATCGACGCCGAGGCGGACTTCCTTGCCTTCCATCACCAGTGTTCCGGCGCTGGCCGCGGTATGGCTTTCCAGCGCCAGCATCGCCGCGCTCGACGCCAGGGACATGCCGAGCATCGTCGCGAACACGAACGCGGAGAGACGCTTGCGCCTGGTGAAGGGGCCGATCATCGCCACGCAGCCGATCGGAATCAGGATCAGGAACACCGTGTTGAAGAAGCTGGAGAACGGCGTCGGGTTTTCCAGCGCCATCGCACCGTTCGGGCCGTACCAGCCACCGCCATTGGTGCCGAGTTGCTTGGCCGCGACCATCGGCGCCACCGGGCCGACCGGAATATGTTGCGTCGCCATGCCGGCGCTGGCATCGATCGGCACGACATCGGCACCGCGCGTCAGCGTCGCCGGCACGCCCTGCCAGACCATCATCAGCGATGCGACCAGGCACAACGGCAACATCAGGCGCATGCTGGCGCGCACCACGTCCTGCCAGAAATTGCCGACGTCACGATCGCGCCCCTCGATGCCGGGCTCGCCGCGCTCGAGGACTTCGCGCCCGCCGAAGAAGGCGCGCAGCGTCGCCACCAGCATCGCCAACCCGAACATCGGCGTCACCACCTGCAGGCCGACGATGGCGACCATCTGCGACAGCCACGACAGCTGCGACTGTCCGGAATAGTGTTGCTGGTTGGTGTTGGTGAGGAAGGACACCATCGTGTGCAACGCCAGATGCCAGCTCATCCCCGGTGCGTTATCGGGATTGAGCGGCAAATGATCCTGGACCATGAACTGCAGCCAGCACGCCAGTCCCACCACCAGATTGGCGGCAAGGAAGGACAGTGCATAGGTTTTCCAGCGCATGCGCACCGAAGCCGCGGGCCCGAGCAGCGCGTACAGCAGTTTTTCGATCGGGAGGAACACCCTGTCGAGCGGCGCCTTGCCGCCGCGCATCACCTTCGCCATGTACAGGCCGAGCGGCCAGCCGAGGACGATGGCGACGCCCATGACGAGAACGAGATTGATCATGTCGATGCCTCAGAAGCGCTCGGGACGCAGGATCACGAGCACGAGATAGATCGCCGCGGCGAGCGCGGCGAGCAGGGAAACGATGGCGAGCCAGATGGGCATGGGTTTTCCTCAGAAGCGGCGTGACAGGCCGACGTAGACCTGCGAGTCCGGTGTCGCGTTGTTGAGGCCGATGTTCGTGCCGGCGTCGAGTTGCAGCGTCGGCGTGACCAGCCAGGTGACGGCGATATCGGCGGAAGACTGCTTCACCGTGCCGGAAGGATCGTGGTTGGACATCGACCACAACTCGACGGCAAGCGATGCGCGGTTGCCCAACGGATGCGACAGATTGGCGAGATTCACGACGGCGGCGTGGCGGCCGTTGCCATCGGCATTGGCGAGCGCATCCACTTCCGGCCCGAACGTCAGGGCGAAGCTGCCTGGCAACGCGATGGCGACCGGCAGCGCGACACCGCCCTCCCACGCGCCATTGCCGATGCCGGTGCGCGCCACAGGTGCTTTCACGAACGGAATGGCGGCGATGCTCACTCGAGCGTTTTCGTAAAAGCGGGTCTTCAGGCGCAGGGACACGTCGCCTCCGCCGGAAAGCGATTCGCGCGCGCCGGTTGCCCGGTCGGTGGTGCGGATGCGAATGTCCGGCGCCCAGTTCAATTGCACATCCGTGCGCTCGCCGATGCCGTACTTGAGCGTCGGATTGGTGTAGTACAGCGTTTCGATGCGCGTGCCGGACTGGCGGTCGACGGTGGCGTTGCCGAGATCAGCCTCGAGTTGCCACTGCCACTGCGGCACCGTGCAAGTGGCATTGGCCTTGGTCGGGCGATCGGTGCAGATCGGCACCTGCCGGGTATCGGAATCCGCTGCGCGTGCCTGCGCGCTCAAAGTCATCAAACCAGCCGTGGCCAGCAGTGTCGCAAGCAGGGGGGTCCAAGCTTCGCGCAACCGGAACAACTTCTGTTTCATGAACACACCCGGGAGGGGCAGCGAGGCCAATTGGCCACGCTGCAATTTTCCCGGGATCGTTCGTAAAACCTCTATTTACCGGCACGCGACCTGCGTAAATTTCGTGTAAATCTTCAGCGCACCGGGCATGCCGGAGCCGGTGCATCCTGCAGTTTGGTGCCCCAGCCATTCGGATCGGGCTTGTCGCTCAACGCGAACTGCAGCGTGCCGCCCTTGCGCAGCGTGTCGACATCCAGCCACACGTTGTTCACCGGCTTGCCATCGAACTTCACCGACGAGACATAACCCGCTGCGCCCGGTTTTGCCGCCGGCGCTTCGACGCGCAACGCGCGGCCTTCGCCGAGATCGAGGGTGATGCGCGGATAGCGCGGCGGCAACAGCAGCAACTCGCCGGTGCCCGACATCAGCGGCGAGAAGCCGAGCGTGCCGAACAGATACCAGGCCGACATGGTGCCGAGATCGTCGTTGCCGGTGACGCCATTCGGTGCATTGGTGAACAGCGTCTGCGCCGCGCGCAACACGCCCGCGGTCTTCCACGGCTGGCCGATCAGGCTGTACAGGCTCGGCACCAGCATGGTCGGTTCGTTGTTGGGATTGAAGCGGTACTGGCCGTAGTAATCGTAGGCGCCGCCGACCCAGGTCTTGCGCGCCGCCTGCGGATCGGCGCCGATGGCGTCATACGCGAAGAAGGCGTCGAGGCGCTTGCCCATCGCTTCGCGTCCGCCCATTGCCTCCGCCAGTGCCGGGACGTCCTGCGGCACCATCCACTGGTACTGCCACGCGGTGCCTTCATGGAACCCGTAGTGCGAACGCGGGCTGTAGCGTCCGCTCGGTGGCGTGAACCAGCCGCCGCCTTCCAGCTTCGGATGCGGGAAGCCGATGAACGCGGATTCCGGCTCGCTCAATTGCGCATCCCACAGGTTGCGCCAGTTGCCCGCGCGCGACTGCAAGGCCTTGGCATCGTCGGTGTGCCCCAGCGCCTGCGCCATCTGCGCGAGGGAACAATCCGCCGCTGCATATTCGAACGTGGCGGATCCGCCATTGCCGGGGTCGACATCCATGCCCTTGGCCGGGAAGGTGCGATCGAACATCACGAAGCCGTGCGCCAGATAGTTGACGTTGCCGGCGCGGCCTTCGCTGCGCGACGCCAGCGGCGGCACGTCCCAGGCGTTCTTGCGCAAGGCGCTCCAGGCATCGCCTTCCATGCCTTTCAGCGCGCCGTAGCGCCAGAGGTCGACCAGGAAGGGCGTGACCGGATCGCCGGTCATGGTGTTGGTGTCGAAATCGGCATAGCCCCATTTCGGCAGCCAGCCGTTCTGCGCATCGATCGCGATCAGCGTGCGTCCGATATCGCGCGCGCGTTTCGGTTGCAGCAACGCCAGCAACTGGTTCTGCGCGCGATAGGTGTCCCACAGCGAGAAGTATTCGTAATAGGTCCAGCCGTCGGCGCGATGGATCCGGTCGTCGTAACCGCGATAGCGGCCGTCGGCGTCGCTGCCGGTCATCGGTTGCAGGAAGGCGTGGTAGAGCGCGGTATAGAACACGCTGCGATCGTCGGCGGAGCCGCCATCGATCCGCGCTTTGGACAGCTCCTTTTCCCACAGCTGCTGCGACTGCGCACGCATCGCATCGAAAGCGATCAGCTTGCCATCACGCATGCCTTCTGCGCGCAGGTTGTTGCGCGCGCCTTCGATGTCGACGTGGGAGATCGCGGTGGTCGCGGTGACGCTGCGATTCCCTTTCAACCCGAAACTCACCCAGGCGCCGTTCAACGGTTCGTACTCGCTCTCCATGCTGTAGCGCGCGCCGGGCGTCCCGCCAGCCTGGCCCCACACGCCAAAGGCGATGAACGGGCGATCGAATTCGATGCGGAACCAGGTCGAATACTGGTGGCCGCCACAGAAACTCAGCGTGGTGATCTTGCCTTCCACCGCGCGATCGCCGACCACGCGGACCTCGCTGCCGATCACCCGGTGCTTGGCGTTCGCCTGCGCGACGTTGACCAGCACATGGCCGGTATCGGCATTCGCGGCCCAGGTGTAGCGTTCGGCGGAAGCACGCGGCAGCGCAGTGGTTTCGACATCGATGCCGCCGTAATCGGTCAGTCGCGCCTTGAAGTAGCCGGCCTCGTGGGCGCCGCCCTCCAGCGTGTAACGCGCGCCATATTGTTTCTGGTCGAACGGCTTGCTGGTTTTGGTATCGAACGTTCCGCCCGGCGCAATCGTTCCGGTCACCGGCAGCACCGACACCTGGCCGCCCTGCTCCCAGCAGCCCGCGCCCGACAGGAAGGAGTGACCGATGCCGAGGATCTTCTCGTCGCCATGGCGCCAGCCCGCGTAGTGCGAACCGATCGGGCTGGCCTGGATCATCCCGAACGGCGCCGATGCGCCGGGGAAGGTGTTGCCTTCGTCCTGGCTGCCGATCAGCGTGTTGACCGTCGCGGCCAGCGACGTGCGCGCCTGTGCCGAAGCGGTCATGCTTGCAGGAATCGTCAACGCCAGGGCGGCGATGAACGTTGCAATCGGGCGTGCCTTGGCACGCAGGCGGGACAGGCTGTTCATGAATGCCTCGACGCTGGGCTGAACACGGGTCTTGGGGATGATATGCTCGATTTGAATCGATTTAAAAGCCCAATCCCGCCATGAGTGCCCGGCAACGCGTCACCGTCGAAGACATCGCCCGTGCCTGCGGGCTTTCGCGCGCCACGGTGTCGCTGGTCCTGCGCGGCAGCCCGCTGGTGCATCGCGATACCCGCCAGCGCGTCGAAGAGGAAATGAAGCGACAGGGCTACGTCTACAACCGCGCCGCGGCCAACCTGCGCCGGCGCGTGTCGAACAGCATCGCCCTGGTGATCAACGACCTTTCCAATCCGTTCTTCGCGGAATTCGCCACCGGCGTCGACGAGGCGCTGGGTGGAAAGGACTACGTGACCCTGCTCGGTTGCAGCAACGAATCGCCGCAACGCCAGCAGCAGGTCCTCAATTCGCTGATGGAACACCATCCCGCCGCGATCATCCTGTCGCCAGCCGAAAACACCGATGCCCGCGACATCGCCCGCGTGGTCGGCGCGACGCCGCTGGTGGTGTTCAACCGCATGCTCGACCACGAAGACGGCGGCTTCGACCATGATTTCCTCGGCCTCGACAACCGTGGCGGCGCCATGCAGGCGACCGCGCACCTGATCGAACGCGGCCATCGCGACATCGCCTTCTTCGGCGGCCATGCCAATTCCAGTTCGTGCCAGGAGCGCCGCCAGGGCTACCGTGATGCACTGAAGAAAGCAGGGTTGCGCGTGCACAACGAATGGATGGTCGAATCGGCGCCGACCCGCGTCGATGCCTGCGCCCGCAGCGAAGCGTTGTTCGCCGGCAAGGCGAAACCGACCGCAGCGGTCTGCTACAACGATGCCGTCGCCCTGGGCCTGATGCTCGGCCTTGCCCACCACGGCCTGCATCCCGGCATCGATTTCGCCGTGACGGGATTCGACGACATCCCGGAGGCAGCGATGAGCATGCCTGCGCTCACCACCCTCGTTGCCGACCCGCGCGCCCGCGGACGCCAGGCCGCCGACATGGTGCTGCGGCGGGTCGAACAGGCCACCCCGGCATCGCCACCCAACATCGTGCCGGTGCAGTTGGTCGAACGCACCAGCAGCTCCCAACCAGGATCCATCCCTTGAGCACCATCGTCTGTTTCGGCGAAGCCCTGATCGACTTCCTCGCCGCGCCCGAAGGCGGGCAGGGCCGGGTGTTCCGCCAATTCGCCGGTGGCGCGCCGGCCAATGCCGCGGTCGCGATCGCACGACTCGGTGGTGCCCGCGAATTCGTCGGCATGCTCGGCCGCGACATGTTCGGAGACTTCCTGCTCGACAGCCTCCACGAATCCGGCGTCGGCACGCGGTTCGTGCGCCGCACCGATCGCGCCAACACCGCGCTGGCCTTCGTCTCGCTCGATGCACGCGGCGAACGCAGCTTCAGCTTCTACCGACCGCCGGCCGCCGACCTGCTGTTCGCGCAAAGCGATTTCGCCGACGCCTGCTTCCGCGATCTCGGCATCTTCCACGTCTGCAGCAACAGCATGACCGATGCCCGCATCGCCGAGACCACGTTGTCCGGCCTGCAGCGCGCACGCGCTGCCGGTGCGCTCACCAGCATCGACGTCAACCTGCGCCCGGCGCTATGGCCCGAAGGCAAGCCGGTGATCGAACGCCTGTGGCAAGCGCTCGCGCTCGCCGACATGGTCAAGCTCGCGCGCGAGGAGCTGGAATTCCTGCAACAAGGCAGCATATCGGCGGATAGCGTGATCGAACGCCTGCTGCGCGATGCGCGCCTGGTCCTCGTCACCGATGGCGGCGAACCCTTGCGCTGGAACACGCGCAACGGCTCCGGCGTCATCACGCCGCCGCAAGTTTCCGCGCTCGACACCACTGCCGCCGGCGATGCCTTCATCGGCGGGCTGTTGTGCGGGTTGCAGCGCGACGGCATCGACACCGCGCGTCTGGACGGCTTCCTCGCCGACACCGATGCACTGCAGCGCGCGCTGCGTTATGCCGCGGCATGCGGTGCATTCGCGGTGACCCGCCACGGCTCGTTCGCGTCGTTGCCGACGCACGAGGAAGCACAGGCCCTGCTCGCGCTGCAGTCGTGAGCCACGGCTGACAGCAGCCTGCTGCAGGGCAACATGCATCCGCCGCGCCTCCGTGTTATTAATCCGTTGCCATGGCATTAGATCGATCTAAATCGATCGGCCATGGCTGCAGGGAAGGGTCGGGAGTCTGACGGCGGGCGGCTTGCAGCAAATCCAGGGCAGCTGAAGCGGTTTTCCTCGCTATTTGGATCGATCCATATCTTTCCCGCGCTCGTCGCCGATCCAATCCCAGCAGAGAGAACGGAATGAAACTGTCCCCCCGCTCGCAGCATCGGAACCCGCTGTCCGCCGCCATCGCCGTCATCCTCGCCACCGCCGCGGTGTCACCGGCCATTGCCTTCGCCCAGCAGGCGACCGCACCTGCCGACAGTGCAGCGACCAGCGCGCAGGCAGAACAGAAGAAACCCAACGAGCTCGACAAGGTGACGGTCACCGGCTACCGCTATTCGATCGAGAAGAGCCTCGACCAGAAGCGCGACGCCAACGCCATCGTCGAGGTGATCACCGCCGAAGACGTCGGCAAGTTCCCCGACAAGAATGTCGCCGATGCGCTGCAGCGCGTGCCGGGCGTGATCATTTCCCGCGATGGCGGCGAAGGCAAGAATGTCAGCGTCCGCGGCCTGGCTTCGGACCTGACCCTGACCGAGTTGAATGGCAATTACGTCGCCACCGCCGAATCCAACGGTGATCCGACGCGTTCGTTCAACTACACGCTGATGCCGTCGAACATGCTGTCCAGCGCGGAACTGTTCAAGACCCCGGAAGCGCGCATCGACGAAGGCGGCGTTGGCGGCACGGTGATCCTGCACACGCGCCGCCCGCTGAGCGTCAAGTCCAACAGCGGTTTCGTCAACGTCGAAGGCGCGATGGCCGACAACCGTGTGCATGACAAGATCGATCCTTCGATCTCCGCGCAATATTCCTGGCATGACAAGGACAACCGCTTCGGTCTCCTGGTCGGCTATACCCGGCAAAAGCGCAATGCGCGCACCATGGGCACCAGCACCGAAGACTGGCAGTGGTACGGCGACGATTACACCAACCACCCGGCAACCGATGTCAACGGCCGCCCCCAGAACCAGCAAGGCATCCATTACTGGTGGGGCGAATCCGGCTTCCATGACCAGAACGGCGGCTACTACACCAACTTCTTCATGCCGACCTCGGTCAACACCAGCGTCACCAATGAACAGCGCGAACGCAAGGGCGGACAGCTGACCGCGCAGTTCAAGCCGACCAACGAGCTGACCCTGACGGCCAACTACTTCCGCTTCAACCTGTCGCAGAACTCGCAGACCAACACGCTGAAGATCCCGGAATGGAACCTCGCGCGTTATTCCGGCGACGGCAACTGGCCGGGCGGCCGCATGCTCGACGGGCTGACCCTGGACCCCAGCGGCACCATCGTCACCGGCGCGCAATACAGCGCGCACCCCGGAAAGACCTACTACTGCAGCGGCGACCAGGCCACGGCGGGCGGGATGACGAACAACGGCGGCTTCGGTCCCGACGACTGCACGATCCCGACACCGCAGATCACCGGCAGCTACAACCTGCAAAAGGCGGTGTCGCAGACGTTCGACCTCGAACTCGAATGGCACCACGGCCCGTTCGACGCCTCCATCAAGGGAGGTCGCACCTGGGCCAACGGTGGCCCCTCGCTGCAATACACGATTCCGATCAAGCCGCGCGTCCAGAACGCCGATGGCAGCTGGACGCTCGGCAACTATGCCAGTGCATGGAACCTGAGCGGCACGCCGTCGATGACGTTTTCGCCGCAGCTGATGCAGAACCTGAGGAACGGCATTCTGGAAGCCGATCTCGGCTCGACCGCAGCACCGGCAACAACTACTGGGTCTGCCCGGGCACCGATCCGAACAACTATGACAATCGCGTCGGACAAAGCAGCAATCCCTGCCCCGCGCTTGCCAGCCAGTTCCCGTCGTACCTGCTCTACCAGAATTCGCTGGCCAACACCGGCGGCGCATTCAACAACAGCGCATTCCCGGCGATCAATTATCCGGCCTACATCACCTACCTCAACAATACCTTCGGGCCGATGCGCGCCCGCAACGAGCCGAATTTCGTCTACAACGTGGGCGAGAAGATCTCGTCGATGTATGCGCAGGCCAACTTCCGCACCGAACGCCTGCGCGGCAACATCGGTGTCCGCCTGGTCCGCACCCAGCAACATGCGGATTCAACGGACCAGGTCGATTACTACAACGCTTACTTCTACCGCGATACCTCCGGTGCCGTGGCGCCCTGCACCTCGGGTGGCACGATTCCCGCTGCGGGCGCGCCATCGGGATCGGGCTGCCAGGGCGGTTACACCACGCTGCCGGACAGCCAGACCAACCCGGCCACCGGTCACGTTTCCTCATTCGTGATCAGCAAGCTCGATCGCACCTACAACGACGTCCTGCCCAGCTTCAACATCGCCTACGACATCACCAAGGACCTGGTGCTGCGTGGCGCGGCCTCCAAGGTCATCTCGCGTCCCGGCTACAACGACATCGCCGCGCCGGGCAACCTGAACTACGTCAGCCAGCAGTACGTGACCGACCATCAGCTGATTGGCGGCGGCGGCCAGATGGGCTGGACCGGCAGCGGCAGCAACAAGAACCTTGAACCCTACAAGGCCACCCAGTTCGATCTCGGCCTGGAGTGGTACTTCCATCCGGGTTCGATCGTGGGTGTCGGCCTGTTCCGCAAGAACGTCAGCAACTTCTCGGTGCCGGTGGTGCAGAACGTGTCGATGAGCATCGACACCAGCAACATCAAGTTCAACGGCACGCCAGTGGCGACGCAGAACCCGGTGACGGTGCAGAACTACTCCACCACCGCCGGCGGTCGCAATGGCGTATCCGAAGGCGTCGAACTCTACGCGCAGCACACGCTGGATTTCGGCCTCGGCTTCCAGGTCAACTACACCTACAACAAGACCAACGAAGCGGCCATCACCCTCGCGGACGGCACCTCCATCGGCAAGTCGCCGCTGGTCGGCAGCGCGAGGAACCAGGCCAACTTCACCGTGTTCTACGAAACGCAGAAGCTCATGTTGCGTGCTTCCTACAACCGTCGCGGTGAAGTGGTCGACGGGCTGGTCAATGGCTTCAACGTCTATGAGGAGCCGTACCAGCAGATCGACCTGAATGCTGCATACAACTTCACCGATGCCTTCAGCATCAGCGCTTCGGTACTGAACCTGACCAGGGAAGTCGGACGCTCGCACCTGGGCGATGACACCAGGGACCGTTTCTATTCCAACAGCTACTCCGGCCGCACCATGTATCTTGGCGCGACCTACAAGTTCTGATGTCCTCCCCCGTCCCGCATCGCGCATGGCGATGCGGGGCACTCCGGTGCCGGCAGCCTGCCTCCCCGGGCTGCCGGCTTTTCTTTGAGAGGAATGCACGATGACGCCCAGCGACAACCGGATCAGGAAGGTGGTCGTCGTCGGTGGCGGGAGTGCGGGATGGATGGCCGCCGCCGCGCTGGTCACATACCTCGACAAATCGGTGTCGGTGCGCCTGGTCGAATCCGAAGAGATCGGCATCGTCGGCGTCGGCGAATCGACCGTTCCCTTCATGAAGACCTTCAACGCCCAGATGCTGGGCATCGACGAAGCCGATTTCATCCGCGAGACCGAAGGCACGTTCAAGCTCGGCATCCAGTTCAACGACTGGGCGCGCATCGGCGACAGCTACGTGCACGGCTTCGGCACCATCGGCCGCTCGCTGGGGCCGCTGCCGTTCCATCAATACTGGTTGAAACTGTTCCTCGCCGGCCGCGCGCCGGGGATCGGCGCGTATTCGCTGCCGACAGTCGCCGCGCCGCTGGACAAGTTCGCGACCAGTCCGCCCGATGCGCCGCCAGGCTCGCCGCTGGCGGATATCGCCTACGGTTACCAGTTCGACGCTGGCCTCTACGCGCGTTACCTGCGCGGTCTCGCCGAACGCCGTGGCGTGCAACGCAGCGAAGGCAGGGTCGTCGATGTCGTCCAGCGTGGCGAAGACGGTTTCATCGAGGCGATCGTCATGGAGAGCGGCGAGCGCATCGAAGGCGAGCTATTCATCGATTGCTCGGGCTTCCGCGGCCTGCTGATCGAGCAGACACTGAAAACCGGCTACGAAGCATGGTCCCGATGGCTGCCCTGCGATCGCGCGATGGTCGTGCCGAGCGCAAGCGCCGGACCGTTGACGCCGTACACGCGCGTGAGTGCGCGTCCGGCGGGCTGGCAATGGCGGATCCCGACCCAGCGACGCGTTGGCAACGGCTACGTCTATTCCAGCAATCACATCAGCGATGACGAAGCCGCGGCAACCCTGCTGGCGACGCTCGATGGTCCCGCACTGGCCGACCCGCGCCCGCTGCGTTTCACGCCGGGACGACGCAAGCAGTTCTGGAACCGCAATGTCGTCGCAGTGGGTCTTGCCGGCGGTTTCATGGAGCCACTGGAATCCACCGCGATCTATCTTGCGCAGTCCGCGGTCCAGCGCCTGCTCGGCCTGTTCCCGGACCGCGATTGCGACCCGTTGCTGCGCGATCGCTTCAATCGCGAATCCGCTTTCGAACACGAGCGCGTCCGCGATTTCCTCGTCCTCCACTACAACGCGACCGAGCGTGACGACACCGCATTCTGGAACCACTGCCGGACGATGGCGATTCCGGATCCGTTGCGAGAGACGATCGACCTGTTTCGCATCGACGGCCGCTATTTCCGCAACGCCGAGGATTTCTTCGCGTTGCCGAGCTGGGTGCAGGTGATGCTGGGCCAGCGCATCATTCCGCGTGGCCATCATCCGATCGTGGACAAGCTGCCCGCCGAACGGCTGGAACAATTCGTCACTCGCATCCAGCAGGAAGTCGCCCACGCCGTGAACGCGATGCCTGACCACCAGAGCTTCATCGATCACTATTGCAAGGCGATGCCATGATGACTCTGCGCAATTGGCTCGGGCTGGCGCTCGCGACGACGCTGTCCCTTTCCGCGCAGGCGAAGGGCGGCGCGAATGGCGTGTCGATGCAGCATCTCGACGGTGCATGGACTTTCCGCCTGCAACCGGATGATGCGCAGGCCGCCAGCCATCGGGCGATGACGACGTGGCGGCGCGCGACCGTTCCGGGCACGGTGCATACCGATCTGCTCGCCAACCACCGGATCCCCGATCCCTATGTTGGCGCGCCGGAAGCGGGACTGCAGTGGATCGGCCTGGCCGGCTGGGAATACCGCCGCGGTTTCGATGTCGATGCCACGGCGTTGCGCGCAAGCCGCAACGAGCTGGTGTTCCAGGGCCTCGATACCCTCGCCGACGTCTGGCTCAACGGCGAACGCATCCTGTCCGCCGACAACAGCTTCCGCACCTGGCGGATCCCGGTGCACGGAAAATTGAAAGCGCATGGCAACATACTGCGCGTGGTCTTCCATTCGCCGATCGCCACAATGCTGCCGCAGGTGCAGGCGATGCCGCACAAGATCGCCGGCAACTACACCTCGCCCTATGGCGACGAACCGAAGGATGCGATGACCGCGAACTTCGTGCGCAAGCCCGGCTACCACTATGGTTGGGACTGGGGTCCGCGCTACGTCACCGCCGGGATCTGGCAGCCGGTGTCGCTGCAGAGCTGGAGCGGTGCGCGCATCGACGACCTGCAGATCCGCCAGGACCATGTCGACGGCGATCGCGCGGAACTCACCGCGCGCGTGCGCATCGATCCCGCTGCGGCTGCACACTATCGCGTGCGTCTGTGGCAGGTCGCGCCGGATGGCAGGCGTACCGCCGCCGGCGACCGCGAGGTGGATGCGGCGACGACAACGACTGTCGACATTCCCGTGCACATCGAACATCCGCAGCGCTGGTATCCCAACGGCTATGGCGCGCAACCGCTGTATCGCTTCGAAGCGGAGGTGCTGGCCAACGGTCGCGTGACCGATCGCTTCATCCGCCGCACCGGACTGCGCAGCGTCGAATTGCGCCGCGAAAAGGACGCCTCCGGTCGCAGTTTCGAATTCGTGGTCAACGGCATTCCGGTGTTCGCCAAGGGCGCGAATTCGATCCCCTTCGACATGTTCGCACCGCGCCCGGGCGATGCGCAGATCCGTCGCACCCTGCAGTCGGCGCGCGACGCCAACATGAACATGTTGCGCAGCTGGGGCGGCGGTTACTACGAACGCGACGCCTTCTTCGATGCCGCCGACGAACTCGGCCTGATGGTGTGGCAGGACTTCATGTTCGGCGGCGGCATGCAGCCGGCCTGGGATCCCGCCTTCCGCGCCAATGTCGTCGCCGAAGCGCGCGACCAGCTGCAGCGCCTGCGCAACCACCCCAGCATCGTCCTGTGGTGCGGCAACAACGAAGAAGAGATCGCCTGGAAATACTGGGGTCACGGCAAGGAACTGGGTGCCGCTGATCCGGTGTTCGCGAAGAAGGTCTGGGACGGCTGGCAACAATTGTTCGACCATGACCTGCGCAACGTGGTGCAACAGGAAGGCGGCGGGATTGCCTATTGGCCAAGCAGTCCCAGCGCCGACGATCTCGCCGGCAAGGCCGACATCAACGAATCGGGCGATCGGCATTACTGGGAAGTCTGGGGCGGCCCCGCCTACCCGTACGAGAAATATCTCGAGATCACGCCGCGCTTCATGTCCGAATACGGGCTGCAGGCCTGGCCGGAGATGCGCACGATTCGCGCATTCGCGGGAAAAGGTCCGCTGGCGATCGACAGCCCGGTGATCACCGCGCACCAGAAGTTCATGGCCGGCAAGGGCAACGAACGCCTGATGCACTACATCGCCATGGAATACGGCACGCCGCGCGATTTCGCCGATTTCGTTTACCTGAGCCAGGTGATGCAGATGGACGGCATTTCGCTGGCGGCATTGCATCATCGCGCCAGTCGTCCGGTGACGATGGGTTCCCTGTATTGGCAGCTCAACGATGTCTGGCCGGGCGCGTCGTGGTCGGGCATCGACTGGTTCGGACGCTGGAAACCGCTGAACTACGCCGCGCGTCGTTTCTACGCGCCGGTCGCGGTGGCGGCATTGCGCCAGAACGGACGCACCACGGTGACGCTGCTCTCGGATCGCACCACGGAACATCAGGGCCAGCTGCGGACGCGCCTGTTCGATCTCGACGGCAAGCTGCTGCGCGATGAGACGACTGCGGTGAAATTGCCGCCATTGAGCGCTTCGGTGGCGATGACGCTCGACGACGCGCAGCTGCTACGCGGCATCGATGCGAAACGAACCGTTGCCGCCTTCGATCTTTACGTCGATGGCGAGCCCGCATCTCGCGGGGTGGTCTATTTCGCCCATGCCAAGGACATCGCCTGGCCCGATCCCGGCCTGCACCGCGCATGGTCGCGCGACGGCAAGACACTGCGTTTGACCGCCACGCGTTTCGCGCGCGGTGTCTGGGTCGATTTCGGCGATCTCGATGCCACCCTATCCGACAACGCATTCACCCTGCTGCCGGGTGAAACGATCACGCTGCAGGTTCGCAGCGACGCATCGCCGAACCGCTTGCAGACCGCGCTGCAGGTCCGCAGCCTCGCCGATGCGCTTTCTTCAACCCCTCCATCGAATTGATGCCATGAACACGCCAGCACAAGCCATTCCGCCCCTGCCCGACTTCCTCGATCCGGACGCGCTGCGTGCGCACATCCGCCAGACGATGGCCTTCTACCACCCGCATTGCATCGATCCCGACGGCGGCTTCTTCCACTACTACATGGACGACGGCACGATCCATGATCGCAGCCATCGCCATCTGGTGAGCAGCACGCGCTTCGTCTTCAACTACGCGATGGCCGCCAACGAGTTCCACGAAGATGCGGCGCTGCGCCGGCAATACCTCGATGCAGTCCACCACGGCCTGCGCTACCTGCGTGAAGTGCATTTCGATCCGCAGAGCGGCGGCTATGCCTGGACGATCCGCGACGGCAAGCCCGAAGACCTGAGCCAGCAATGCTATGGCGCGGCCTTCGTGCTGCTGGCCTACAGCTGCGGACTATCGCGGCCAGAACGCCAACATGCACATGTGCGAGGCGATGCTTGCGGCGTTTGAGGCCAGCGGTGAACAGCGCTATCTCGATCGCGCCCTGCTGCTTGCCGACCACATGACGCGCCGCCAGGCCGACAAGGCCGATGGCCTGGTGTGGGAACACTACGACAAGGACTGGAACGTCGATTGGGATTTCCATCGCGACGATCCCAGGCATCTGTTCAAGCCCTGGGGATTCCAGCCCGGTCACCAGACCGAATGGGCCAAGCTGCTGATGATCCTGCATGCGCATTTGTCGAAGAAGGGGACTGCGCCGGAATGGCTGGTGCCGAAGGCCCGTTTCCTGTTCGACGAAGCGCTGCGCAAATCGTGGGACGACGAGTTCGGTGGCATGGTCTACGGGTTCGCGCCGGACAGGTTGCGCGCGCCCGGCGTCGAAGGCCGCCTGCTCGCCGACGGTGAAACCTTCGTCTGCGACGAGGACAAGTATTTCTGGGTGCAGGCCGAATCGATCGCCACCGCGGCGCGTCTCGCCACCGTCACCGGCGACGAACGCTACTGGGAGTGGTATCGCAAATTGTGGCAATACGCCTGGCAGCACATGATCGACCATCGTTATGGCGCCTGGTATCGCATCCTCGATCGCCAGAATCGCAAGTACAGCGACGAGAAGAGCCCGGCCGGCAAGACCGATTACCACACCATGGGCGCCTGCCACGACGTGCTGTCGGTGCTGCGCGCACAAGGATAAGGACGAACGACATGACGATGCGCGCACGAACACTTTCCGTCTTCATCCTCGCCGCGCTCGCCGCCCATGCCGGTGCGCAATCGCGTCCGGCACCGGACTTCGCGAGTTCATTCGAAGCGAATGAGCCGCAGCCGCAGTTGAAGCCGGCGGATGGAAACATCGCGCTCGCCATCGGCGACGGCCCGGAATCGCCCTACAACGCCAAGGCCAAGGCCGGCTACAGCGGCCTGCGCGCATTGCGCTACGAGGGCCGTGACACGGGTGGCCGCGCGCGATTGTTCGCGATGGACATCCCCGTGGACGCCAACACCACGCTGTCGTGGCTGGTGCTGCCGGAAATCGTCGCCGGCGACACCATTGCATCCACCGGCGTCGGCATCGACCTGGTGTTCGATGACGGTCGTCGCCTGTCGCAACTCGACGCCCGCGACCAGCACGGTGCAGGGATCACGGCTGCGGAGCAAGCCGCATCGAAAATGCTGTATCCGCAGCAGTGGGCACGCAAGCAAGTGCATGTGGGCGGGATCGCTGCGTTGCGCGGCCATCGCATCCGCGCGATCGAAGTGGAATTGCAGCCGGTCGCGGGCGCGAAGGCACAAGGATGGATCGACGACATCGCGATCACGTCGCAACCGCGCATCGCCAACACGCATCCCTCCGACGATGTGCTGACCACGCGCGGCACCCAGTCGAATGGCACCTTCTCGCGTGGCAACAATTTCCCCGCGACCGCGCTTCCCCATGGCTTCAATTTCTGGACGCCGCTGACCGATGCCGGCACGCTCGGCTGGCTGTATCGCTGGAACGAAGGCAACGACGGCGACAACCGTCCGCGCCTGCAGGCGCTGGCGCTGAGCCACGAACCGAGCCCGTGGATGGGTGATCGCCAGACCTTCCAGGTGATGCCGTCGCTGGCCACGCGCGAACCGGAAGCCGATCGCAAGAAGCGCGCATTGCCGTTCAGCCACGATAACGAGGTCGCGCGCCCATATCTCTACGGCGTGCATTTCGACAACGGCATCACCGCGGAAATCGCGCCCACCGACCACGGCGCGCTGTTCCGCTTCCGTTTCCCGACCGACGATGGCAAGAGTGGCAGCACACTGTTGTTCGACAATGTCGATGCCCGCGGCGGATTGACGCTCGATCCGGCGACGCAAACCCTCAGTGGCTACACCGATACCCGCAGCGGCCTGTCGAACGGCGCGGCGCGCATGTATGTCTATGCGCGCTTCGA
>JAEKKW010000132.1 GCA_019510195.1 Lysobacterales bacterium
GCCGGACAACCATAGCAGAACGAGTTGACGCCAATTTCGGAAGAGCCCGAGACTTCGCGCCGTGTCCGCCGGTAGTCCGGGTTGTTCCAAATCGCGGCGAGGGGGGTCTCGAACACGTTGCCCAGCTCGCGCTTGTCCGCGCCGTCCATGTGCTGGCGCGCCTCGCCCCACATGCAGCAGGGGATCACGCCGCCGTCGTGCTTGATGACCATGGAGGTGAAAGGCCAATGGCAGTGGGGGAGGGCGGCGGCAGGCTTCGGTTCAAAATCCGGCGTGGAAGCCCAATCGTTCTCGACCACATTGAAGAGCGAACCGTCTTCCTTGTAGCGGAAGCCGTCGAACGCGGTGAACTGGGCGACGTCCAAGTCGACCGTCAGGCCCCGAACACGGGACTCCTCGTCGGGGCGATGATGGCCGTGGCGGATGTATTGAATTTCCACCTCGGGGTAGCGCAGGCCCTGTCGAGCCTTGCTGGCGGCTAGGCGTTTAAGGTTCGAGAGCACCCAATCCAGCCGCCCTCGGACGCGGGTCACTTCGTAGACGGCCTGGTCAGCGCCATCGACGGCGACCGTGATGTGGGTGAGCCCGCTGGCCGCGATGGCGTCGATCCGCGCATCGCTGAGCCGGTAGCTGAAATGGGTGGTCGCGTGCACGGCCATGCCGGCCTCTCGGGCGATGCGGGCCAGCGTCGGCAGTTCGGGATGCATGAGCGGGTCGCCGTAGTAGAACAGGCTGACAGTCGAGACCTTGCCGCGCACCTGGTCGATGATGCGCTGAAAGTCCTCGACGCTCATCTTGTCCGACTTGCGAAACTGCTGCGCCTCAAGCAATGGCCGGCCTTCCGGCTCGGCGTGCAGACAGGTCGGGCAAGCCAAAGAACACAGCGGCGATATGTCGATCTTCAGCACGCTCGGCGACGACGAGAACCTAGTGCGACGGAACACGAAGCCTAGACCGTTGGCCATCATCTGAAGCATCGGGCGGATTGAGGGCTGAATGAACAGCCAGGATCGCCTGCGATACGCATTTTTGACCAGGCCGATCGTCGCGCCCAGGCCGTTCCACTTAAGACTCACGCCCACCCCCAAGGTTGCTTCTACGTTGTGATCGCGCCGAACGGTCGCGGCTAGTGGAAACTGGCCAACGGTTACGCTCTGGCGTGAACGGCAGCGTAAGGGGCGCCCATCTTGGCGATCTGCGCGGCTGTTGTAGGACGCGATTCTACAACACCGCATGCGCGCGGCTGGCGAAGGCCTCGGCCATCGTGACGGCTCATGATCGATCGCGCTGAACCTTCCCGCCTTCTGGGCGACCTGATCCGCCTTGGCTTTGTCGTCGAGGTCGCCGGCGTGCGCTGCCGCGTCGAGATCGATGAGGATTTCCAGACCGACTGGATCAACATGCCGGTGGCGCGCGCCGGCCGGGTCCGCACTTGGTCGCCGCTGACTGAAGGCGAGCAAGTTGTCCTTGCCTGTCCAGAAGGTGAGATCGCCGCCGCGAAGATCATCGCCGTTGTAAACAGCGACAGCTTCCCGCCGCCGGCGACCGATGGCCGAACGGTCATGCTGTTCGATGACGGCTGCGAAATCTCATACGACCCGGACGCCCACCGTCTCGCCACGACCTTGCCTGATGGCGGCGTCGTCGATCTGGTCGCGCCAGGCGGCCTCAACATCACCGGCCCGGTAAAGATCACCGGCGACCTGGACGTCACTGGAACGGTGAGGGGCGCCGTTGACGTGATCGCGGCCGGCATCCGCGGCAAGGGTCATAAGCACAAGGCCGTCAAAATAGGCACCGATCAGTCTGGGGACCCGGTCTGATGCGCGGCATGGACGCCACGACCGGAAAGCCCATCGAGGGCGAGGCGCACCTGGTGCAGTCGATGAGCGACATCCTCACCACGCCGATCGGCTCGCGCGTGATGCGCCGCGACTACGGCTCGCGGCTTCTGGAGCTGGTTGACGCCCCCTTCAACGCGGCCACCCGGCTGCAGCTCTACTCGGCGGTCGCGACCGCGCTCCTGCGTTGGGAGCCGCGCATCAGCCTTACGCGTGTCGAGATCTCGGTCGGGGACCGACGCGGGGCTTTCGTCATCGACCTGGAAGCGGCCCGCACCGACCTGCCCAAGCCCGCCGCCGTCAAATTCTCCTTCCCGGTCCGGCTCACCGCCGGCGCAACCAGCATCGCTTGAGGAACCCCATGGCCGACAGCTACCACCACGGCGTCCGAGTCATTGAAGCCACCGACGGCGCTAGCCGCACCATCACCACGGTCGCGACTGCCGTCATTGGCTTGGTCGCCACCGGTCCGGCCGCCGACGCGACCCTCTTTCCGATCGGCAAGAACGCCCTGATCACCAATCTGCCGGCGGCCATTGCCAAGGCGGGAACGACCGGCACGCTGCGTCAGGCGCTCCAGGCGATCTACAACCAGGCCAACACCGTGGTCATCGTCATGCGCGTGGTTCCGGGCGCCGACGCTGCGGCCACCACCTCGGCCGTGGTCGATGGCGTGAAGGCCCTGCTGAACGCCGAGGCCGTCACCGGCTATAAGCCCAGGATCCTCGGCGCGCCCGGCCTGGACAGCCAGCCAGTGGCCGCC
>JAEKKW010000113.1 GCA_019510195.1 Lysobacterales bacterium
GAAGGCCGCGTGCGCGTACGCGTCGATATCGGTCCCGACGGCGTGCCGACCGACAGCAGCCTGGTCGAATCGAGCGGCGATCGCGACCTTGATCGTGCCGCGCTCCAGGGCGTGCGGCGTTGGCGCTTCAAGCCGGCGCTGGCGCATGGCGCGCCGGTCGCCAGCAACGTGACGGTGCCGATCGAGTTCAAGCTCAACCAGTGACGCGGATCAGCTGGCCGGTCGCGCCCGCATCACCATCCACGTCATCATCAGCATCGCCAGCAATACGCTGAACGCACCGATGCCCAGGCAGGGACCCAGCGAATCTTCACTGCCGTGTCCGGAGAACAGCAGCAGCAATCCGACGGCGAGCAGCAACGCTCCAAGTTCATGCAGGATGAACTGGATCGATTTGAGCTTGCCGACGAGGCCCGGCAGCCACAACCGATGGATGGTGGCGTAGATGAAGGAGAACACGAAGCCCACCAGCATGATGTGCGCGTGGGCCGGCATTTCCGCATGGTTGCGTGATATCGCCATGTAGATGCCGAGGCAGAGCCCGGCGATGGCGAAGAACAGTCCGCACAGCAGGAACTTGCGATCAATACCCATCTCACCGACTCCTTGGCTATCCCCGGGTTGCGGCGGAGTATGCACCCGGCAACGGAATCCAGACGAACGGGGGCGTATGGATCAGCCGTCGCGCAATTCGTCGTTCAAGGCAAAGCCGATCGCGCGCATCGAGGCCACGAAGCCGGGATAGGACGTCGCCACGTTGGCGGTGTCGCGGATCGTCACCTCGCCTGATGCGCGTTGGGCCGCGACCGCGAACGCCATCGCGATGCGATGGTCGCCATGGCTTTCGACGATTCCGCCGTGCAAGGTTCCGCCGTGGATGTCGGCGCCATCGGGCGTTTCATCGACGCGGATGCCGAGCCCGCGCAGGCCGTTGGCCATGGCGGCGATGCGGTCGGATTCCTTGACGCGCAATTCGGCGGCGCCACGCACGCGGGTGATGCCATCGGCAAGCGCTGCGGCGATGAACAGCACCGGGAACTCGTCGATCATGTCGGGCACGCAGTCGAGCGGCACGTCGATGCCATGCAACGCCGCGGCGCGCACATGCAGATCGGCGACCGGCTCGCCACCCTGCCCGCTTTCATCTTCAACGCGGATGTCGGCGCCCATCTGTGCGAGCACGCGCAGCAAGCCGGTGCGCCGCGGATTCATCCCCACCTGTCGCAGCACCAGATCGGAACCGGGAACAACACACCCTGCAGTCAGCGCGAATGCCGCCGAGGAGAAATCGGCGGGCACTTGGATGTCGGTGGCCATCAGGCGATGGCCGCCCTCCAGTTCCACCCAGCCTTCGCCAAAGCGGACCGGCCAGCCGAAGGCCTGCAGCATGCGCTCGCTGTAGTCGCGGGTCGGATGCGGTTCGCTCACGCGCGTGGTGCCATCGGCGTAGAGGCCCGCCAGCAACACCGCGGACTTCACCTGCGCGCTGGCGACCGGCGATGCGTAATCGATGCCATGCAGTGTTCCGGCTGCAGCGATCCGCAGGGGTGGGACATCCCCTGCGTTGGAATCGATGCACGCGCCCATCATCCGCAACGGTTCGATCACCCGACGCATCGGCCGCCGCGACAGCGATTCGTCGCCGACCAGCGTGCTGGCGAATGCCTGCGCGGCGAGCAGCCCTGAAAGCAGGCGCATCGCGGTGCCGGCATTGCCGCAATCGAGAGCACCGTTAGATGCCTTCAATCCGTGCAGGCCGACGCCGTCGACGATGCGAACCGACGGTTCCGGCGCCTCGATAAGGACACCAAGCCGCTGGAAGATCGCCGCGGTGGCGCGGGTATCGGCGCCTTCGAGGAAGCCATGGATGTGCGAGCGCCCTTCCGCCAGCGCCGCCAGCATGATGGCGCGATGCGAGATCGACTTGTCGCCGGGAATCGCGATGCGTCCCCGCAACGGCTTGCCTTGCATCGCGATCCACGCGCTCATCGCACGGCGTCCAGCGCTGCGAGCAATTTCGCGTTCTGTTCCGCGGTGCCCACGGTGATGCGCAGGCAATCCGGCAGTCCGTAACCGCCCATCGGCCGCAGCACGATGCCGCGTTCGCGCAAGGCGTCATCGATGCGACTGGCCCCTTCGCCAAATCGCACCAGCAGGAAATTGGTCTGCGACGGGAACACGAACAGGCCGCGCGAACGCAAGTCGCCCGCCAGGCGCATGCGTTCGACATTGTTCTTGCGCACGCCGTCGGCGAGGTGCTGCGGATCGCCCAGCGAGGCTTGCGCCGCCGCCAGCCCGATCAGATTGACGTTGAAACTCTCGCGCACGCGTTCCAGCCAGCCGATCAGTTCGGGTTGCGCAATGCCGTATCCGACGCGCAATCCCGCCAGCCCGTGCGCCTTGCTGAAGGTGCGCAGCACGATCAGGTTGGGATGTTTCGCCACCAGCGCGATGGCCGATGCCCACTCCCGTGCATCGACGAATTCGGCATAGGCCTCGTCGATCGCGACGACGGTGTCGGCCGGAATGCGCGCGAGGAAACGTTCGAGTCCCTGCGCGCCGAACCAGGTTCCGGTCGGATTGTTGGGATTGGCGAGATAGACCAGATGCGTGTCCGCATCAATGGCTGCCACGATGGCGTCAAGATCGTGGCCGGCGGCCATCGCGTGATCCATCGGCAACGCCGGTGCCGCCCTGAACGCCGCGCCCACCGCAGCCGCGGCGATCGCGTACACCGCGAATCCGTACTGCGACGCCACCACGCCTGCGCCCGGCCCGGCAAACACCTGCGCCAGCTGCATCAGAAGTTCATGCGAGCCATTGCCGAGCACGACCTGTTCGATCCCGACGCCGTGCTGCCGCGCCAACGCGCGCTTGAGGTCGCCACCGCGCGGATCGGGGTACAAGGCGAGTTCATCGAGATGGCGCGTGACTGCTTCACGTGCTTCCGGACTCGGGCCCCAGGGATTTTCGTTGGAGCCGAGTTCGATCAGCGCTTCGCTGGCAGCACGCCGCAACGCGACCAGATCATGCCCGGGATCATAGGCACGCAGGCCACGGATGGCTGGCTGGACGCGATGTGCGAGCATCTCAAAGCACCGCGACCGGATACGATCCCAGCACGCGCACATCGCCGGCGGCGCTGTTGATCTCGGCGAGTGCGTCCTTCAATGGCGATTCGTCCTGGTGACCGTTGACGTCGATGAAGAAGGCGTACTGCCACAGCCCTTCGTGCGAAGGCCGCGATTCGATGCGGTTCATGCTGATGCCGTGGCGCGCCAGCGGCTCGAGGATTCCGTACAGGGCACCCGGACGATCGCGGATGAACAGCAGCAGCGAGGTGCGGTCGTGGCCCGACGGCGGGAACAGCGAACGCCCGATCACCAGGAAGCGCGTGGTGTTGTCGCTGCGATCCTCGATCGGGCCGGCGATCGTCTTCAGCCGGTACACCAGCCCCGCCGATTCGCCGGCGATGGCTGCGGCGTCATCGGCATTGCGGGCGCGGCGCGCGGCCTCGGCATTGCTCGACACCGGGATGCGTTCGGCATTCGGCAGGTGCTGGCGCAACCAGCCACGGCATTGCGCCAGCGACAACGGATGCGAATAGACGCGCTCGATGTCTTCCATCCGTCCGGTGCGCGACAGCAGGTGCTGGTGCACGCGCAGTTCGACTTCGCCGCAGATCGTCAACGGCGACGTCAGGAACATTTCCAGCGTCGACTGGATGGTGCCTTGCCCGGAATTCTCCACCGGCACGATGCCGAAATCGGCGTGCCCGGCGTCCACTTCCTGGAAGACTTCCTCGATGCTCGCCAACGGCAGGCCAGTCGCGGAGTGACCGAAGTGCTTGTGCACGGCCTGCTGCGAGAAGGTGCCTTCGGGGCCGAGATAACCGACCTTGAGCGGTTCCTGCTGGGCGAGGCAAGCCGACATGATTTCGCGGAACAGGCGCACCAGCACTTCGTCGCCAAGCGGTCCGTCGTTGCGATCGATCACCCGGCGCAACACCTGCGCCTCGCGTTCCGGCCGGTAATAGTCGACCGCCGCGGCGAGATCGCCCTTGGCCTGCCCGACCTGGCGGGCGAAACGCGCGCGCTCGAGGATCAGCTCCTCGATGTGGGTGTCGATGCCGTCGATGCGCGCCCGCAATGCGGCGAGATCGATTGGAGAAGGTTGGTCAGCCATGGCGTTTCCGGAAGTCCTGCATGAAATCGACGAGCGTGCGCACGCCGTCGACCGGCATGGCGTTGTAGAGCGAGGCACGCATTCCGCCGACCGCCTTGTGGCCCTTGAGCCCGATCAGGCCCGCGGCCTGTGATTCGGCGAGGAACACCGCGTCCAGCGCGGCGTCATGCAGCACGAATGGAATATTCATGCGAGAACGCACCGATGTCACGACATCGTTGCGGTAGAAACCTTTCGAATCGTCGATGGCGGCATAGACCATCGCCGCTTTTTCGCCGTTTCTGCGGGCGAATTCGCCAGTACCGCCCTGCTCGATCATCCAGCGCACGCACAGTCCGAGCAGGTACCAGTTCCACGTCGGCGGGGTGTTGAGCATCGATCCCTGCGCGGCATGCGAGGCCCAGGTCAGGATGTCGGCGCGCGGCTGACCGCGGCGTTCCAGCAGATCCCTGCGCACGATGGCAAGGGTGATGCCCGACGGCCCGAGGTTCTTCTGGGCACCGGCATAGATCATCGCGTAACGGGAGATGTCCGATGGCCGCGAGGCGATGTTCGAGCTGAAATCGGCGATCAGCGGAGCGATCGTTCCATCATCGATGTCGTCCGGCAATTCGACGCCGTGGATGGTCTCGTTGGCGGTGACATGGAAATACGCCGCATCCGGCGAGCGTTGCCACTGCGATTTGTCCGGCATCGCGGTGAAGCGCTGCGCCTCGCTGCTGGCGACGACATGGGCGTCGACTGCGGGCGCCCCCTGCTTCATCGCCACCTTCGCCCAATGGCCGGTGACGAGGTAATCGGCGTGCTGGTCGCGTACGGCGAAGTTCAGTGGCAACAACGCCTGCACGGTGGTCGCGCCACCAGCGAGGAACAGCACCGCATGCGTGTCCGGAACGCCGAGCAAGGTGCGGACGTCCGTTTCGACCTCCGCCGCCAGCGCCATGAACGGCGCGCCGCGATGACTGAGTTCGGCGACGCAGGCGCCGGTTCCGCGCCAGTCGAGCATTTCCGCCTGCGCCTGCCGCAGCACCGCTTCCGGCAGCACCGCCGGGCCGGCACTGAAGTTCAGGACACGTGGCATTTCAAGCTCCGAACCAGAACAGCGCCAGCAATGCGATGGCGATCGCCATCGCCGCGATCAGCAACCACGGCACGCGCATGCGCTGCGGCACGTCCATTTCGGGCGTCGCCTTCTGCGCGGGCGCACGAACGACCGTTTCACCGGCATCCGCGCGCAATTCCGGCCCTTCGAACAGGAAACGTTGCCCGTTCGGCAGGACCAGTTGGTCGCCGATGCGCAACCATGCCGAAGTCACCGTCGTGCCATTGACCTGCAACGGCACCATCGGATCGAGGCTGGAGACGCGCACGTCGGCGTCCGCCATGTCGACCGTCGCGCCGACCAGCACCACGTTGCCGTTGCCGGCATCCACCACCGGAACCGCCTGGCCGTGCAATGCGCCGCCTTGCCCGCGCAATACCGGGATGACATCGCAACCGCGCGGACGCGCCACTCCATCGGTGGGCTGCTGCGATGGCGCGCTGGCCAGGACCATCTCCCGGCCCTCGACGTGCAGGCTGTCGCCGGCATGGAGCATCGCCAGTTTGCGGATCGGCCGGCCATTGACGTGCACGCCCCAGGTCTCGGGCATGACGTTCATCCACACGCCGCGCTGGTCGACCACCAGTTCGATCAGCGCCGGCTCTCCGAGCGGCGCGACATGCAAGCCGCGTTCCTGGTCGGGATCGCGGCCAAGCCCGGTCGCACCCGGCGCGAGCGCGAGATCGGCGTGGGCATGGTCGGGGAAGCGGAGGACGAAAGCATTCACGATCCTTCGATTTAACCACAGAATCCGGCCTCCATTGCACTGCAGCATGCGTGTCTTCGGAGGCCACCGACACGTCGTGGCACCATCCCGTGACTGCCCGGAGACTGCCATGTCGAGATCACGCGCTTTTGCCCTCGCCGCCTGCCTGCTGCTTGCGTGCACACCGACCCTGGCATTGGACAAGCCCGCAAGCGATGGCGAACTCCTGCGCCTGCTCGCGATCGCGCCTTCGGCGCAGTCGCAGGATTACCTGCGCACCAAGCAGCAATTCCAGCTGCACACCCTGCTGACCGAACAACGCCATCCCGAAACGATGGATCTCAGCCGCCGCATTGCCGGCGATACCAGCGCCGGCCTGCGCGAACTGTTCGCGGTCGATCGCGACGTGGCGAAAACGATGGCCGCGGTCGCCGCCGATCCCGCGCGCCTGCGCCTGCTTGAAGACGCATCGAAGGCGATCCAGGACGCCATCCGCGGCGGGCACCGCGTGTACTTCTACGGCACCGGATCGACCGGACGCCTCGCCGAAACGCTGGAAAGCAGCCTGTGGCGGCCCTTCTGGGCGCGCGCGGCGGAGACGCCTTCATGGCGGAAGATCGAGTCCAGGTTCCCCGGCATCAGCGATCGCGTGCGCGGTGAAATCACCGGCGGCGATCGCGCATTGATCGCGTCGCTGGAAGGCTTCGAGGACCTGCAGCTGATCGGCCGCCTGCAATTGCAGGACAACCACATCGCACGCGACGACGTGGTGTTCGCGGTGACCGAGGGCGGCGAAACATCGGCCGTGATCGGTACCGCCAAGGCCGGCGCCGAACTCAATGGCGGACGCATCGGCAAGACCTGGTTCGTCTACAACAACCCCGACCGGGTGCTGCTGCCATTCACCCGCAGCCGCGAGGTGATCGAAGACCCGCGCATCATCAAGGTCAACCTTGCCACCGGCCCGCAGGCGATCACCGGTTCGACCCGGATGCAGGCGACCACCACCAGCCTCTATGCCCTGGGCGTGGTGATGGAAGACGCCATTCGCGGCCTGCTCGGGCCCGTGCTGACGAAACAGGAATTGCGCGCACTCGGCTTCGATGAGCGCGCCACGATCGCGTCGCGACTGCGCCAGTTCGCAACGCTGCAGAAAACCGTCGCCGCGGCCGCACCGCGACTCGCGGCCTGGACCGATCGCGAATCGTCCACCTACGCCAACGGCCGCCACGCGACGTATCTCGCGGGTCGCGCGCTGATGCCGGTGTTCGTCGATGTCACCGAACGCGCGCCAACCTTCCGTCTCGCGCCGCTCGACCGCGTTGATGCGCAGGAGCGCCGTTCGTGGATCCAGGTGCTGGCACCAGTCGCCGATGCCGCATCGGCTTGGCAGATGTTGCTGCATCGCCCCTTCCACGGTCTCGACCCCGCGCTGTACGCCAAGCCATTCGAAACGCAGATCGACGATCCATGGCTGCGTGCCGCCGCTGCCCGCAGTCTCGCCAACGCCGGCGCGGAACAGCAGAATCTCTACGATCTGTCACTGTCATCGCGCAATCTGCACGAGAACAGCACGCAGCCGGGCGATCATGCCGCGCTGATCCTGCTCGGCACGGAAACGCCCGGCCCGTTGCCAGGTGCGTGGCTGCGCAATTCCGGCAGGTCCGGCGCCTCGACGACCGTCGTCCACGTCGGTACCGCGCCACTGCGCAGCGGCACGATGCAAGCGCGATTGCTCGACGTCACCCTGCCATTCCGCCGCGATCCCCTCGAACTCGACCAGATCATCGCGTTGAAGATGCTGCTCAATGCCCATTCCACCGCGATCATGGCGAAACTCGGGCGCGTGGTCGGCAACACCATGACCGCGGTGCAGCCCGGCAACCTCAAGCTGATCGGCCGCGCCACCTTCCTGATCCAGTCGCACGTCAACACCGTGCTGGCCAGCGAGGCATGGCGGAAGAAACACGGCGCGACAATGCCCATCAGCTATGCCGAAGCAAATGCAGTGCTGTTCGACGTGATCGAACATCGCGCCGGCGATCCCGCGTTGGCCAGCAGCCCCGAAGTGGAACTGGCGATCGTGCGCATCCTCGAAAGCCTGGCGCTGCAACGCGCGATTTCCTGGAAGGATGCCGCGACCCTGCTGCGCACCCGTAAACTGGACGCCTATCTCGGCGACTACGACCACTGAATGTCCAGCATCCATCTCACGCATGCCCACTCGCTGTCGCCGGAACAGGCGCGCGGCGCGCTCTCCGACCTCGCCGATTCGCTGGCGCGCAAACTCGGGGTGGAAAGCCGCTGGGATGGCGACAGCCTGCATTTCCAGCGCAACGGTGTCGACGGCACCATCAAGCTGCTACCGGGACAGGTCGAGATCATGGCCAGGCTCGGCATGTTCTTTGCGCCGATGAAGGGCATGGTCGAACAGGAAATCCGCCGCGTGCTGGGCGAGAAGTTCGGCTGAGCACCGGCTGACAAAGCCGCAGGCAGCCGCTATACTGGGCGGCTCCCGGGCGGTTAGCTCAGCGGTAGAGCATTGCCTTCACACGGCAAGGGTCGCAGGTTCGATCCCTGCACCGCCCACCAGGATACGAAGCCGGCGCAAGCCGGCTTTTTTGTGAACGCGTTCGCTGCACCCGGGGCCCGGCCGGTGCTAGGATCGCCCCGTGCACAGGAACCGTGCACTTCCCCTACAGGACGTAGGCATATGGACTTCATGGACGAAACGACGACGCTTTGCCGCAAGTGCGGCGCCCCGATCTCATACAAGACGAGCGATGGCGAGTACTGCGCCTTCGGCCATCGCCAACATGTCTTCACCACCTACGACATGCGCCCGACCAACGCGAAAGAACTCGAAGAATCGCAATTGAGCGAGATCGAGAAACGTGTCCTGGTCCGGCTCGGCTACCACTTCGAGGCAGCGGCCTGACTGGCATCATGGTGCATCCCTCGCGGAATGCATCCATGTCCGATCTGACCCTCTATCACAACGACGCCTGCTCGAAATGCCGCGCCACCGCCGCCCTGCTCGCCGAACGCGGCCTGCAACCGGTCGTGGTCGAGTACCTGCAGACCCCGCCCGATGCCGGCACCCTGCGCGACCTGCTGGGCAAGCTCGCCATCCCGGCCCGCGACCTGTTGCGCAAGGGCGAGCCCGAATATGGTGAACTCGGCCTCGACGATCCCGCCCTGCCCGACGAATTCGCGATCGCCGCGATGATGGAACACCCGCGCCTGATCGAACGCCCGATCCTGGTTCGCGGCGATCGCGCGGTGATCTGCCGGCCGCCGGAACGCGCGCTGGAACTGATCGACACTCCCTGACCACCTCGGTGCGGGGTTTTCCTACAAGCGCGACCTCCACATCCCGAGTGATCCGCGCTTGACGCTGCGCCATGCTGTCCCACGCGCACGGATGCGCGCCCCTGCATCGAACACGATTTCCTCACCCACGACCAGCGCAGCGGCGACGCCCGTGAACTCGAGTTCGATGATCTCGACGCGCGCGAACGCGCGATCTTCCTGCGTTGCGGCTTCAGCGCGCCGCTGGCGGCCTGAACTTCGCCCTAGAACGATTTCGAGCTGCGCATTTCCACGATCCGCGACGGCGGCGCGAAACTGTCACTGCGCGCCTCGCGCCAGAACGCACGAAACACCTGGTGATTCGGTTCGCCGGCTTCCAGCAACTCCCCGGGATGGAGCCGCGGATACAGCTGCGACAGCGCGCGGATCTCGATCGGACTGACCCGGCGCAGGACATGTTCGGGACCGAGTTCGCGCGGATGGGACAGGCCGGCAGCGCACAGCATGTCGCGCAACGCCTTCAGGGTATTGCCGTGGAAGTTGGCGACGCGCTGCGCCTTGTCCTCGACATCCAGCCTCGTCCAGCGACTCGGGTCCTGGGTGGCGACGCCGGTCGGGCATTTGTCGTTGTGGCAGCTGCGCGCCTGGATGCAGCCCAGCGAGAACATGAAGGCACGCGCGGCATTGCACCAGTCCGCGCCCAGCGCCATGGTGTGGGCGAGACCGAAGCCGCTGGTGATCTTGCCCGCCGCACCGATGCGGATGCGATCACGCAGGCCGAGGCCGATCAGGGTGTTGTCGACCAGCATCAGCGCTTCGTGCGCGGGCACGCCGACATGATTGATGAATTCCGACGGCGCCGCGCCGGTGCCGCCTTCGGCGCCATCGACGACGATGAAGTCCGGGAGCAATCCGGTTTCGTGCATCGCCTTGGCAATCCCGAACCATTCCCATGGATGGCCGATCGCCAGCTTGAAACCCGCGGGCTTTCCGCCGGACAACTCGCGCATCTTCGCGATGAATTGCAGCAACTCGATCGGTGTCGAAAACACGCCATGGCGCGCCGGCGACACGCAATCCTGTCCCATCGGCACGCCGCGCGTCGCCGCGATTTCCGCCGAGACCTTGGCCGCCGGCAGCACGCCACCATGACCGGGCTTGGCGCCTTGCGACAACTTCAGCTCGACCATCTTCACCTGGGGATCGCGGGCGTTGGCGGCGAACTTCTCCGCGCTGAAACTGCCGTCGTCGTTGCGGCAACCGAAATAGC
>JAEKKW010000114.1 GCA_019510195.1 Lysobacterales bacterium
ATCGGCGTGCGGCGTGCACTCGGCGCCACCCGTGGCGACATCCTGCGCTACTTCCAGACCGAGAACTTCCTGATCGTCACTGGCGGCGTGATCCTCGGCATGACACTGGCCTTCGGCATCAACCAGATGCTGATGGCGCAATACGAACTGCCGCGCCTGCCCTGGCCCTATCTTCCGATCGGTGCAGTGGTGCTGTGGCTTTTGGGACAACTGGCGGTGCTGTGGCCGGCATTGCGCGCGGCCTCGATTCCTCCGGCAACGGCGACGCGCTCGGTCTGATCCTCAATCCAGGGAATGATTCAACACATGAAAAACATCCGCGCAAGAGTCGCCATCGCCGTATTCGCCGCGCTGGCCACCGCAACAGTCGCCGCCGCAAGCGATCCGCTGACGACCACAATCACGACCCTCGATGCCGGGGTGTTCGCTGCGTTCAACCACTGCGACCAGCCCGGCGAGCTGCAACGCCACGCCGACTATTTCGATGAGGGCGTCGAGTTCTACCACGACACCGGCGGCGTCACCTGGAATCGTCGCGACATGATCGCCAACACCGAACGCAATGTCTGCGGCAAGTATCGCCGCCAACTCGTGCCCGACAGCATCAAGGTGTATCCGATCAAGGGCTACGGCGCGATCGAGCAGGGCGTGCACACCTTCTGCCAGGTCGACAGTGGAAAGTGCGAGGGCATGGCGGATTTCGTCATCATCTGGCACCAGGATGGCGCGCGCTGGCGGATCACCCGCGTCCTCAGTTACGGCCATCGTTCCAATACGGCCGCGCAATAGTTCCGACCGGGTATTCTTGCGCCATGCCAAACGTCCTCATCATCGACGACAACTCCAGCGTGATCACCGCGCTGGAATTGCTGTTTGCACTCCACGGCATCGATGCCGTTGGCGCGACCACGCCGGACGCCGGGATCGCGCGGATGATGCGCGGCGATATCGACCTGGTGATCCAGGACATGAACTTCGACGCCGACACCACCTCCGGTGACGAAGGCGCGGCGCTGTTCCAGCGCCTGCACGCGCAATGGCCCGATGTCCCGGTGATCCTGCTGACGGCATGGACCGAACTGGAACGCGCGGTCGAGCTGATCAAGGCGGGTGCCGCCGATTACGTCGGCAAGCCGTGGGATGATCACAAGCTGCTGGCGACGGTCAACAACCTGCTGGAACTGTCGGAGGCGCGGCGCGAACTCGCGCGTTCGGCACGCACCGCCCGCGAACGCCGCGCATCGTTGTCGCGCAACCATGACCTGTGCGGCGTGGTCTATGCCGACGACGCCACCGAGCGCGTGTTGAGCCTGGCTGTGCAGGTCGCGCGTTCGCCTTTGCCGGTGCTCATCACCGGCCCCAATGGCAGCGGCAAGGAAAAGATCGCGGAAATCCTCCATGCCAATTCCGGTCGCAGCGGCCCGTTCGTCGCGGTGAATTGCGGTGCGTTGCCGAGCGAGCTGATCGAAGCGGAACTGTTCGGCGCCGAAGCAGGTGCGTACACCGGCGCCAACAAGGCGCGCGAGGGGCGCTTCGAAGCGGCCGATGGCGGCACGCTGTTCCTCGACGAAATCGGCACCCTCCCCGCGGCCGGACAGACGCGCTTGCTGCGCGTGCTCGAAACCGGGCGCTTCACGCGCCTCGGCAGCACCCGCGAACGTGGTGTCGACGTGCGCGTGCTGAGCGCGACCAATGCCGACCTGCCGGCGAAGATCCGCGATGGCAGCTTCCGCGAAGACCTGTACTACCGCCTCAACACGATCGAGTTGCGCCTGCCGCCACTGTCGGCACGCCCCGACGACATCCTGCCATTGGCGCGCCATTTCCTCGGCCCGGGACGCACGCTCGCGGCCGATGCCGAACGCGCGTTGCTGCGCCATCGCTGGCCGGGAAACGTGCGTGAATTGCGCAACATCATGCAGCGCGCGGGCTTGTTGTCGACGGAACAAATGATCACCGCCGCCACGCTCGATCTTCCGGAAACGGACAATCCAGTCGACGCACAGGAAATCCCCGCCGACGAAATCGTGCGCGTGCTGCGCGACCACCACGGCGTGATCGCGCAGGCCGCCGCGGAACTCGGCCTGACCCGCCAATCACTGTATCGCCGCATGGAGCGCCTCGGGATCCCGAGGCGCTGACATGGCCAAGCGCAGCATCTCGTGGCAGAACCGCGTGGGCAGCCTGGTGTTCGCCTATGCCGTGGTCGCGATCGTGGCCACGATCGCCGTGCAACTGGAAACCCGCCGCCCATGGTTGGCCTTCGTCGCGGGACTGGTCGTCCTCGCCTGCATGCTGCTGCACCTGCGCCGGCTCAACGCACGTCTGCAATCGCTGTATCGCGCGCTCGGCGGCAGCGTCGACAGTTTTCGCGACGGTGATTTCAGCTTCGGCCTGACCTGGCCGCACAATGACGAAGTGCGCGAACTGGTGACCGCGCACAACCAGCTTGGCCAGACCGTGCGCGACCAACGCCAGGCACTGGTGCAACGCGAATTGCTGCTCGATACCGTGGTGCAGAACACGCCGGTCGCGATCGTGCTGATCGACGCCACCAAGCGGATCGTCCTGGGCAATCTTTCCGCGCGCAAACTGCTCGGCGACGGCCACAGGTTGGAGGGACGCTCGTTCGACGACCTCATCGCGGACACGCCGCCGGCTTTGCGCAACGCCATCGCACAGAACGGCGACGCCCTGTTCGCGCTGGGTGACGACGAGGACGACGACATCATCCATCTCTCGCGCCGGCGTTTCCGCCTCAACGGACGGCCGCACGAATTGTTCCTGCTGCGCCAACTCACTGCCGAATTGCGCCGCCAGGAAGTGCAGACCTGGAAGAAGGTGATCCGCGTGATCAGCCACGAACTCAACAATTCGCTGGCACCGATCGCCTCGCTGGCGCATTCGGCCGGCGAGATGTTGCGGATCAACCAGACCACGCGATTGCCCGATGCGCTGCGGGTGATCGAGGAGCGCGCGCGCCATCTCGAGGAATTCATCCGCGGCTATGCACGCTTCGCCAAATTGCCGGCGCCACGCCGCGAGGCGGTTCCCTGCGGCGACATGTTGCGCGGGCTGCAAGAACAATTCGGTTTCCGCTGGGATGGCATGCATCGCGATGGGGTGTTGATGGCCGATCGCATCCAGCTGGAACAAGCCTTGCTCAATCTGCTCAAGAACGCGCACGAAGCGGGCGGTCGCGACGAGGACGTCGCGCTCGAGATGCGTCGCCTGCCCACCGGCTGGCGACTCGATGTCCTCGATCGCGGCAAGGGCATGAGCGATACCGTGATCTCGCAGGCGCTGCTGCCGTTCTATTCGACCAAGCGCAACGGCACCGGATTGGGCCTCGCCCTGGCGCGTGAAATCGCCGAAGCGCATGGCGGCAGCCTCAGCCTCGCCAATCGCGAGGGTGGCGGCCTGATGGTGAGTTTGACTTTGTCCGATTGATCCGCGTTATTGCGACTTCTTCACCGGGCGCTTCCAGCCGTGCAGCGTCGCCTGGCGACCACGCGCGATGGTGAGCTCGCCCTCAGGCGCATCGGTGGTGATCACCGATCCCGCGCCGATCGTCGCGTCCTTGCCGATGGTGACCGGTGCGACCAGCGAACTGTTCGATCCGATGAAGGCGCCATCGGCGATGGTGGTGGTCGCCTTGTTCACGCCATCATAGTTGCAGGTAATCGTGCCGGCGCCGACGTTCACCTTCGCGCCGATCACCGCATCGCCGAGATAGGCCAGGTGATTGGCCTTGCTGCCGACGCCGAGCACCGCATTCTTGGTCTCGACGAAATTGCCGACATGCACGCCATCGGCCAGCACCGTGCCCGGGCGCAGGCGCGCGAACGGGCCGATCTGCACCGCGCCCTCGGTCTTCGCGCCTTCGAGATCGCAATGCGCGCGCACCTCGGTGCCGGCGGCGAGCTCGACATCCTTCAAGCGCACGAACGGCCCGATCTTCACCCGATCGCCGAGTTTGACCGCACCCTCGAACACCACGTCGACGTCGATCTCGACATCACGTCCGCATTCCACCGTGCCACGCACGTCCACCCGCGCGACGTCGGCGAAACGCATGCCCTGCACGCACAGCGCGCGCACCGCGCGCCGCTGAAAAGCGCGCTCGAGCTGGCACAGCTGCCAGGGATCGTTGGCACCCTCGGTTTCCGCGGGATCGGCGACGTGGACCATTTCCGCCGCACTGAAATCGGCAGCGGCCTTGGCGAACACGTCGGTGAGGTAATACTCCTGTTGCGCGTTGTCGTTGGAGAGCTGGCCCAGCCAGCCGCGCAACGCGCTGGCATCAGCGATGATCACGCCGACGTTGACGGTCTGGATGCGCTTCTGTTCGGGACTGGCGTCCTTCTCCTCCACGATCGCGCCGATGCGGCCTTCGGCGTCGCGGATGATGCGTCCGTAGCCGGCGGGATCCTCGAGATCGGCGACCAGCCCAGCCAGACGCCCGCGCTGCGCGAGCAGTTGCTGCAGCGTCTCCACGCGGAACAGCGGTGCGTCGCCGTACAGCACCAGCACGCGTACGTCATCGGGCACCTGCGGCATCGCCTGCATCACCGCATGGCCGGTGCCGAGTTGCTGCGCCTGTTCCGCCCATTGCAGGTCGGGCTGGTCGGCGAAAGCCGCACGCACCTGTTCGCCGCCGTGGCCATAGACCACGTGGATCCCCGAGGGCTGCAATGCGCGTGCGGTCGCGATCACGTGCGCCAGCATCGGCCGGCCCGCGATCTTCTGCAGCACCTTGGGCGTGTCGGACTTCATCCGCTTGCCCTCGCCTGCGGCCAGGATCACGACATGGAGCGGCGCTTCGTTCATTGCATCCTCCGGACCGTACTCGTCCTGCATTTCCGGACATTCTACCCAGCTGTTACGCTGCGCCCAGTCATACCGCCGCGACCCGCCTTGACCCTGATCAAACACGCCAGCAAGTACACGTTGGTCGGCATCCTCGAATGGATCGTCGATTACGCGGTCGCGCTTGCGCTGCGTACCTGGCTGATGCCGATCGAACCAGCCAACGTGATCGGGCGCATGGCCGGTGCCGGCCTGGGATTCTGGATCAATGGCACCCATACCTTCGCCTCGGACAATAGCGGCATCGGCCGCCGCCAGTTCGCGCGCTACATGGTGATGTGGGTCGGCACCACCATCCTCGATACCTGGCTGCTGCGGATCATCGACCACCAGAGCGGACTCGCCGGTGTGGCGATCGGCAAGCCCTTCGTCGATTTCCTCTCGGGCACGATCGGTTTCTTCCTGTCGCGCCACTGGATTTACAAGCGCAAGGCACCGCGCACAATCGAAGCCACTGCTGACGTGGAATGATCGCGCCTGCGACGTTCAAGGCACGCGCTGGCTTGGCGGATGGCCAGCTCCGGTGCGCGGGACGCCGCAAGTACGTCCATGTAGGCTCATGCTCGGCATCCATGCCTCGCATGCCCGCGCACCGGACTGACGCATCCGCCGCCGCGCGCGTGTTGTTGCTTTGCGGAGACTGAAAAAGCATCCACCGGCGGCGCCGTGCGGTTCGTCCGCAGTGGCCGACCATGCGAGGCATGGATGCCGAGTCGAGCCTACATGGACGTATTCACGGCGTGTCGGACACTGCGGATAACCGCTAAAGGCGCTCAGCCGGGCGATGATTCTCCACGACCAAACAAAAACGCCGACACATGGCCGGCGTTTTCAATCAAGCCCGATGATTGCGCGTCAGTGCTTGAGGTTCTTGCGCAGGCGCTCGATCGCCTGCAGCTGCGCCATGGCTTCGGCCAGATGCTTCTGTGCCTCGGCGATGTCCATCGCTTCGCCGCGATTGGCGAGGATGCGCTCGGCTTCTTCCTTGGCCGCGCGGACCTTGGCTTCGTCGATGTCCTCGGCGCGGATCGCGGTATCGGCCAGCACCGTCACCACGGTCGGCTGCACCTCGAGGATGCCGCCGCCGATGGCGAAATCGAGCTGCTCGCCGTCGGGCGTGGTCACCACGACCTTGCCCGGCTTCAGGCGCGTGATCAGCGGCGCATGGCGCGGCGCAATGCCGAGTTCGCCGACTTCACCGGTGGCGACGACCAGGGTCGCCTCGCCGCTGTAGATCTCGGCTTCGGCACTGACGATGTCGCAACGAATGGTTGCCATGTCGATTCCTCAGGCCGCCAGCTTCTTGGCCTTCTCGACGGCTTCGTCGATCGAGCCGACCATGTAGAACGCCTGCTCCGGCAGGTGGTCGTACTCGCCATCGACGATGCCCTTGAAGCCGCGGATGGTGTCCTTCAGCGACACGTACTTGCCGGGCGAACCGGTGAACACTTCGGCCACGTGGAACGGCTGCGAGAAGAAGCGCTCGATCTTGCGCGCGCGGGCCACGGCCAGCTTGTCTTCTTCCGACAGTTCGTCCATGCCGAGGATCGCGATGATGTCCTTCAGTTCCTTGTACTTCTGCAAGGTCGTCTGGACGCGCTGGGCGGTGTCGTAGTGCTCGTTGCCGATGACCTGCGGATCCATCTGGCGCGAGGTCGAGTCGAGCGGATCCACCGCCGGGTAGATGCCCAGCGAGGCGATCGAACGCGACAGCGTGACGGTCGAGTCCAAGTGGGCGAACGTCGTCGCCGGCGACGGGTCGGTCAGGTCGTCCGCGGGCACGTACACGGCCTGGATCGAGGTGATCGAACCGGTCTTGGTCGAGGTGATGCGCTCCTGCAGCACGCCCATTTCCTCGGCCAGCGTCGGCTGGTAACCCACGGCCGACGGCATGCGGCCGAGCAGCGCCGACACTTCGGTACCGGCCAGCGTGTAGCGATAGATGTTGTCGACGAACAGCAGCACGTCACGACCTTCGTCGCGGAAATACTCGGCCATGGTCAGGCCGGTCAGCGCGACGCGCAGGCGGTTGCCCGGCGGCTCGTTCATCTGGCCGTACACCATCGCCACCTTGGACTTGGCGTGTTCCTGCACGTTGACGACGCCCGACTCCTGCATCTCGTGATAGAAGTCGTTGCCTTCGCGGGTACGCTCGCCCACGCCGGCGAACACCGACAGGCCGCTGTGCTCGGTCGCGATGTTGTTGATCAGTTCCATCATGTTGACGGTCTTGCCGACGCCGGCGCCGCCGAACAGGCCGACCTTGCCGCCCTTGGCGAACGGGCACATCAGGTCGATCACCTTGATGCCGGTTTCCAGCAGCTCGGTGGTCGATGCCTGGTCTTCATACGATGGCGCGGCGCGATGGATTTCCCAGGTGGTGTCGGCCTTGACCGGGCCGGCTTCGTCGATCGGGTTGCCGAGCACGTCCATGATGCGGCCCAGCGTGCCGATGCCGACCGGCACCGAGATGGCGCGGCCGGTGTTGTCGGCCAGCAGGTTGCGCTTGAGACCGTCGGTGGAACCCAGCGCGATGGTGCGCACGATGCCGTCGCCCAGCTGCTGCTGCACTTCCAGCGTGATGGCGGTGCCCTGCACCTTCAGCGCGTCGTACACCTTCGGCACGCTCTCGCGCGGGAATTCGACGTCGACGACCGCGCCGATGATCTGGACGATCTTGCCTTGGCTCGTGCTGGTGTTCATGGGATGTCCTGTTTCAAAGATGTCTTGTTGCATGGATATGGGTTCGGTTCAGACCGCCGCGGCGCCGCCGACGATCTCGGAGATTTCCTGGGTGATCGCCGCCTGGCGCGCCTTGTTGTAGACGAGGTTCAGCGTGTCGATCAGCTTGCTGGCGTTGTCGCTGGCGGCCTTCATCGCCACCATGCGCGCGGCATGCTCGGAGGCGACGTTTTCCATCACCGCCTGGTACACCAGCGATTCGACGTAGCGTTCCAGCACGTGCTCGAGCACGGCCCGCGCGTCGGGTTCGTAGATGTAGTCCCATGCGTGCGGCGCCAGAGGTTCGTCCGATGCCGGCAACGGCAGCAACTGGTCGAACGTCGCGCGCTGCGTCATCGTGTTGACGAAGTCGTTGTAGGCGAGATGGACGCGATCGACGCTGCCGCTGTCGTAGGCGTCCAGCATCACCTTGATCACGCCAACCAGCTGTTCCACGTGCGGCGTGTCGCCGAGGTGGGTGACGCTGCCGAGCAGGTTGACCTTCACGCGACGGAAGAACACCGACGCCTTCTGGCCGATGGTGACGATGTCGACCTCGACGCCCCGCTCGTTCCAGCCGCGGATCTCGCCCAGCAGCTTGCGGAACAGGTTGTTGTTGAGGCCGCCGGCCAGGCCGCGGTCGCTCGACACCACCACGTAGCCGACGCGCTTCACCTGCGCGCGTTCCACCAGGTAGGGATGGTGGAACTCGGGGTTGGCCTGCGCCAGGTGGCCGATCATCTGCTTCATGGCGCGCGCATACGGGCGCGAGGCCTTCATGCGGTCCTGCGCCTTGCGGATCTTGGAGGCCGAGACCATTTCCAGCGCACGCGTCACCTTGCGGGTGTTCTGCACCGACTTGATCTTGGTCTTGATTTCGCGTCCGCTAGCCATCGTCTTATGTCCCGATTACCAGGTGCCGGTCTTCTTGAAGTCTTCGATGCCGCGCTTGAACGCCGCTTCGATCTCGTCGTTCCAGTCGCCGCTGGTGTCGATCTTCTTCACCAGCTCGCCCTGGGTGTTGGCGAAGTGCGCCTGCAAGCCATCTTCGAACGCACCGATCTTGTTCACCGGCACGTCGTCCATGTAGCCCTTGTCGACCGCGTAGATCGACAGCGCCTGCTGCGCCACCGACATCGGCGCGTATTGCTTCTGCTTCATCAGCTCGGTCACGCGCTGGCCGCGTTCCAGCTGCTTGCGGGTGGCGTCGTCGAGGTCGGAGGCGAACTGCGCGAACGCCGCCAGCTCGCGGTACTGCGCCAGCGCGATGCGGATGCCGCCCGACAGCTTCTTCATGATCTTGGTCTGGGCCGAACCACCCACGCGCGACACCGAGATGCCGGCGTTCACGGCCGGACGGATACCGGCGTTGAAGAGGTCGGTTTCCAGGAAGATCTGGCCGTCGGTGATCGAGATCACGTTGGTCGGCACGAACGCCGAGACGTCGCCGGCCTGGGTTTCGATGATCGGCAGCGCCGTGAGCGAACCGGTCTTGCCCTTCACGGCGCCGTTGGTGAACTTCTCGACGTAGTCGGCCGAGACGCGCGCGGCGCGCTCGAGCAGGCGGCTGTGGAGATAGAACACGTCACCCGGATAGGCTTCGCGGCCCGGCGGGCGCTTCAGCAGCAGCGAGATCTGGCGGTAGGCCACGGCCTGCTTCGACAGGTCGTCGTACACGATCAGCGCGTCTTCGCCGCGGTCACGGAAGTACTCGCCCATGGTGCAGCCGGAGTAGGCGGCGATGTACTGCATCGCGGCCGACTCGGACGCGCCGGCGGCGACCAC
>JAEKKW010000059.1 GCA_019510195.1 Lysobacterales bacterium
CCAACCCTGGCAATGGTGATTGTCGATCGCCGATGTTCGACGCCGACTGGCAGGCGCACGGCTACATGGACCAGGCGGTTTCGCTGATGGAAACCTGGGCCAAGGCGCAGGACCTGCCCGGCATGAAAGTGGAAGTGGTACGACTGGAAGGCCGCACGCCGCTGATCTTCCTCGACATCCCCGCACAGGGAGAAGGCAGCGGCGACGATTGCGTGCTGCTGTACGGACATCTCGACAAGCAGCCGGAAATGACCGGCTGGGACGACGACCTCGGTCCGTGGAAGCCGGTGCTGAAGGGTGATCGCCTGTATGGCCGCGGCGGTGCCGATGATGGCTACGCGATCTTCGGCTCGCTCACCGCGATCCTTGCACTGCGCGAACAACACGTGCCGCACGCGCGTTGCGTGGTGATGATCGAAGCCTGCGAGGAATCCGGCAGCACCGACCTGCCCGCCTACGTCGATCACCTGGCGCCGCGCATCGGCAAGCCGTCGCTGGTGGTTTGCCTCGATTCCGGCTGCGGCAACTACGAACAACTGTGGTGCACGACATCGCTGCGCGGCCTCGCTGGCGGCAACCTGCGCGTCGACGTGCTGCATGAAGGCGTGCACTCCGGCGATGCGTCGGGCATCGTTCCGTCTAGCTTCCGCATCCTGCGCGAACTGCTCGATCGCGTCGACGACGAGAAGACCGGCACGATCCGGCTTGATGGCCTGTTCGTCGATGTTCCCGCCGAACGCAAGGCGCAGGCGGCGAAAGTCGCCGAGGTGCTGGGCGACGAGGTGTGGAACAAGTTCCCCTTCATGGAGGGGATGACGCCGATGGCGGACGACAATACCGAGCGCGTGCTCAATCGCACCTGGCGTCCGGCTCTGTCGATCACCGGCATCGATGGCATGCCGCCATTGTCGTCGGCCGGCAACGTGCTGCGTCCGTTCACCGCAGTGAAGCTGTCGCTGCGCCTGCCACCGACGCTGGATGGCACCGCCGCCGGCAACCTGTTGCGCGACACGCTGCTGGCGAATCCGCCCAGTGGCGCGAAGGTGAGTTTCGAGCTGGAGAAATCATCGGCGGGCTGGAACGCGCCGGCGTTGGCACCGTGGCTGGAACAGGCGATCGACGCGGCCAGCGAAGCGAGTTTCGGCAAGCCGGCGATGTACATGGGCGAAGGCGGCTCGATTCCGTTCATGGGCATGCTCGGCGAGAAGTTCCCGGGCGCGCAGTTCATGATCACCGGCGTGCTCGGTCCGCATTCGAATGCGCATGGCCCCAACGAGTTCCTGCACATTCCAATGGGCAAGGGCGTGACGGCATGCGTGGCGCAGGTGGTCGCAGCGCATCATGCGGCGAGCTTGCGCGGCGAGACGACCGGCAGTGCGGTTGCGCCGGACAGCGGGCAGCGGCACGGGGACCACGGGTGTTGTTGAACTAGCACGCGCCCGGTTTGGCGCAACAGCATCGCACGCGCTGGCTTGGTGGGCGGCCAGCTCCGGTGCGCGGGCCGCCGTGAATACATCCATGTAGGCTCATGCGCCGCATCCATGCGGCGCAATGCCCGCGCACCGGACTGGCGCACCCACTGCCGCGCGCGTGTTGTTGCCTTCTGAGAAAGAGCGAAAAGCCCGCCACCGGCGGCGCCTATGCGGTTCGTCTGTAGCGCCGACCGTACGCAGCATGGATGCTGCGTACGAGCCTACATGGACGTATTCACGGCGTGTCGGCGGCTGCAGACAACCGCGATAGGCGCACAACCGGGCGATGTTTTTGCGAAGACGCCTACCCGCGCTCAGATGGGTATATCCGCCAAGCGCGCGGCAACACACCAATGACCGCGCCGACCGCTGGAACATCGGTATCCGACCCGACGGCGAGATCGAGCTCCAGCAAGCGCGACTGTGCGTCCACCTGCGCCTCGATCGTGATGCGCCCCGAACGCAGATGCGTCGCCAGCACCTTCGCGGGAACACCAGTCGAGGCATCGACGATCTCGAGATCATGCGGTCGCACGTACAACCGCCCATGCCCGGCAGCGACATCCGTGGGTACCGTGAAGCCGTGGCCATCGATGCCGAAGCGCCCGTCAATGACCCGGCCGTCGAACACGTTGGCGCGGCCAATGAAATCGAACACGTATTCCGACGCCGGCGCTTCGTAGATTTCGCGCGGCGTGCCGACCTGCTCGATCCGGCCTTCGCGCAATACCACCACGCGATCGGCGAGTTCCAGCGCTTCTTCCTGGTCATGGGTGACGAACAGCGTGGTCTGCCCGGTCTGCTCATGCAGCGTGCGCAGCCAGCGCCGGAGGTCGACGCGCACCTTGGCATCGAGCGCGCCGAACGGTTCGTCGAGCAGCAGCAGGCTGGGATCGATCGCCAACGCGCGCGCCAATGCCACGCGCTGGCGCTGGCCGCCCGACAACTGCTCGGGGAAGCGCCCGCCGAATTCGTTGAGCTGGATCAGCTTCAACAGCTCTTCCACGCGCTGGCGAATCGTCGCCTTGTCCGGTCGGCGCGAACGCGGACGGCTGCGCAGGCCGAAGGCGATATTCTCGGCCACCGTCATGTGGCGGAACAGTGCGTAATGCTGGAACACGAAGCCGACGTTGCGCTGGCGCAGGCTGAGGCGCGTGGCATCGACATCGCCGAACAACACCTGGCCGGCATCGGCATCGAGCAGCCCGGCGATCACCCGCAACAGCGTGGTCTTGCCGGAGCCCGACGGCCCCAGCAAAGCGACCAGTTCGCCCGACGCGATGTCGAGGTCGACCGCATCGAGCGCGGCGGTCTTGCCATAACGTTTGCCGAGTTGGCGAATGTGGAGATCCATGCCCTGCCTTGCGGCGACCGCCCGGGGATGGGCAACCGTCGGCGGATGATGCCATTCGGGCGTGACATCGCGTGTCACGACCGGAGTGCGATGGATGGCGGCATTCATGCGTGATGCTTCCGGTGGGTCTGGGCGAGCGAATCGCCGTGGCTCGATTCCAGCCAGAACTTCGCCAGCAAGGTGACCAGCGCGAGCCCGCTGAGCAGAGATGCCGCAGCGAAGGCCGCCGTGGCGTTGAATTCGTTGTAGAGGATTTCGATGTGCAGCGGCAACGTGTTGGTCAGTCCGCGGATGTGGCCGGACACCACCGACACCGCGCCGAATTCGCCCATCGCGCGCGCACTGCACAGCAATACGCCATACAACAGTCCCCACTTGATGTTGGGCAGGGTGACGCGCCGGAACATCGTCCACGCGCCGGCACCCAGCGAACGCGCCGCAAGTTCCTCGTCGCTGCCCTGCTGCTGCATCAGCGGGATGAGTTCGCGCACCACGAATGGAAAGGTGATGAACAGGGTCGCCAACACGATGCCCGGACGCGCGAACAGGATCTTGACGTCGAAGCGTTCAAGCAGCGGCGCGAACCAGCCGTGGGTGGTGCTGAACAGCAGGACCAGGCATAAACCGGCCACCACTGGCGACACCGCGAACGGCAGGTCGACCAGCGTCAGCAACACGCGCTTGCCGGTGAATTCGAAACGCACCACCGCCCAGGCCATCAGGGTGCCGAACACGGCGTTGACCGGAATCACCACCGCCGCGGTGAACAGCGTCAGCTTGAGTGCGGCGACGGCATCGGGATCGCGCAGCGCCGACCACCACGCATGGAAGCCGTCACCGAAGGCGGCTGCAAGCACCATCAACAACGGCAGCACCACCAGCCCGAGCAGGACCAACACGGCGAGCGCAATCAGCACGACGCGCAGCCACCATGGTTCGCGCAGGGCGTCATCCATGTCCATGCCTCGTGCGCGCATAGCGGGACAACGACGGCAACGCGTTGATCGCCAGCAGGCAGGCGAACGATGCCGCGAGCAGCAGGGCCGCGATCGCGATCGCGCCGTCGTAGTCGTATTCCTCGAGGCGGATGGTGATCAGCAGCGGCGCGATTTCGGTCGAGTACGGCTTGTTGCCGGCGATGAAGATCACCGAGCCGTATTCGCCGAGGGCCCGGGCGAACGCCAGCGAGAAACCGGTGAGCAGCGCCGGCAGCAGTTCCGGCAGGATCACCCGCCGCAGCGTGGTGAAGCGCGACGCACCCAGCGACACCGCGGCTTCTTCCTGCTCGCGACCCAGCGTTTCCAGCACCGGCTGTACCGTGCGCACCGCAAATGGCAGGCCGATGAAGACCAGCGCAACGACGATCCCGATCCAGGTATAGGCGACCTTCAGGCCCATCGGCTCGACAAAGCGGCCGATCCAGCCATGGCTGGAATAGATCGCGGTGAGCGCGATGCCAGCGACCGCGGTGGGCAACGCGAATGGCAGGTCGACCAGCGCATCGAGCAGACGCCGACCCGGAAAGCGATAACGCACCAATACCCAGGCGACCAATGCACCGGCGACCAGCGCCAGCAATGACGCCGCCAGCGATGCGCCGAAACTGAGCTTCAACGCCGCCTGCACGCGCGGATCGTGGATCGCGCGCGACCAGCCTGTCGTGCCCAGCCCCAACGCGTGCCAGGTCAGCGCCAGCAGCGGCAGCAGCACGACGATGCCGAGCCAGGCCATGCCGAGGCCGAGGCTCAATCCGAACCCCGGCAACGGGCGCCGCCGACGCGGCGCGACCAACGGAATGGACAGGGCTGGCGTGCTCACGGGGTCGAATCGTCAGTGCGCGCGCTTGCGGTTGATCTGGTCGAAGAAACCGCCGTCGGCGAAGTGCTGCGCCTGCGCCTTCTTCCAGCCACCGAATGCGTTGTCGATGGTCACCTGCTTCACCTTGGGGAAGCGCGCCAGTTCCGCGGCGGGCACCTTGTCGGGTTCGGCCGGTCGATAGAAATGCCTGGCGGCGATCTCTTGCCCCTGCGGCGAATACAGGAACCGCAGATAGGCCTCGGCCTGCTTGCGCGTACCGTGCTTGTCGACGTTCTTGTCGACCCAGGCCACCGGCGGTTCGGCGCGGATGCTCAGCGACGGCACCACGATTTCGAACTTGCCGCGGGTGCCGGCATCGTTCACCGCCATCAACGCTTCGTTTTCCCAGGCGATCAGCACGTCGCCGATGCCGCGCTCGACGAAGGTGGTGGTCGAGCCGCGCGCGCCGGTATCGAGTACCGGCACGTTGTCGTAGAGGCGCGTGAGATAGTCGAGCACCTTGCCGCCATCGCGATACTGATGCGATGCCCACGCCCATGCCGCGAGATAGTTCCAGCGCGCGCCACCGGAGGTCTTCGGATTCGGCGTGATCACGGCAACCCCGGGCTTGACGAGATCGTCCCAGTCATGGATCGTCTTCGGATTGCCCTTGCGCACCAGGAAGACGATGGTCGAGGTATACGGCGCGCTGTTGTACGGCAGGCGCGACTGCCAGTTCACGGGCAGCAGCTTGCCCTTGTCGGCGATGGCATCGATGTCGGCGGCAAGCGCCAGGGTGACGACATCGGCTTCAAGGCCATCGATCACCGCGCGCGCCTGCTTGCCGGAACCGCCATGTGAGGCGCGGATGTCGACGGTCTCGCCGGTCTGTTGCTTCCATTGCACGGCGAACGCCTGGTTGACGTCGGCGTAGAACTCGCGCGTCGGATCGTAGGAAACATTGAGCAGGCTGCTGGCCCTGGCATTGACCGCGGCCGTGATCAGGACAAGCCCTGCCAACACACTCAGGAAAATCTTGTTCATCGCGGAATCCTTGACGGAATCTGGAGGGAAATCTGCAGCGTTCGAGTCGCCGGAATCGTGCCGGCTGCGCGTGAATTTGGCATGACGAATGTTCATATTTCGTAATTCCCCTCAAGGAGGCGCGCCACCACCCGTTCCGCAAGGGCTTGCGCCGATGCGCTGGTGGTGTCGAGCACGATGTCTGCGTTGTCCGGCGCCTCGTAGGGCGAATCGATGCCGGTGAAATTGGGGAGTTCGCCACGACGCGCCTTGGCGTACAGGCCCTTGACGTCGCGGCCTTCGGCGACCTCCAGCGGCGTGTCGACGAAGACTTCGATGAAGTCGCCGCGGCCGAACAGCTCGCGCGCCATCCCGCGTTCGGCGCGGAACGGAGAAATGAAGCTGACCAGCACGATCAATCCGGCATCGGTCATCAACTTCGCCACTTCGGCGACGCGCCGCAGGTTCTCGACGCGATCGACGTCGGTGAAGCCGAGGTCGCGATTGAGTCCGTGGCGGACGTTGTCGCCATCGAGCACGAAGGCGTGCAAGCCGAGTGCGTGCAGGCGCTTGTCGACCAGGTTGGCGATCGCCGACTTGCCCGCACCCGACAGGCCGGTGAACCATACGCAACGCGGCACCTGGCCCTTGCTGCGCGCACGCGCGGCCTTGTCGACATCGATGTGCTGCCAGTGGATGTTGCCGGCGCGACGCAGGGCGAAGTCGAACGTCCCGGCAGCGGCGGTGGCGTTGTCGAGGCGATCGATCAGGATGAAGGTACCGAGCGCGCGATCGTCGTTGTAATTCTCGAACGCGATCGGCTGGTCGAGCGACAGGTTGCAGACGCCGACTTCGTTGAGATCGAGCTGGCGCGCCGCGAGCTGCGCCTGGGTATTGACGTCGATGCGATGCTTGATCTCGGTGACCGTGGCATTGACGGTGCGCGTTCCCGACTTCAGCAGATAGGCGCGACCGGGCAGCAGCGGCGCTTCGTTCATCCACAGCACGTGCGCGGCGAACTGGTCGGCGACCTGCGGCGGTTGGCTGGCAGCGGCGAGCACGTCACCGCGACTGGCATCCACTTCGTCGGCGAGCGTGAGCGTGACCGCCTGCCCGGCCGTCGCGATTGCGAGATCGCCATCGGCGGTGACGATGCGCGCGACATGCGAACGCTGGCCCGATGGCAGCACCACCACTTCGTCACCGGGACGCACGCGACCCGAGGTGATCGTGCCGGAGAATCCGCGGAAATCGTGGTGTGGACGGTTCACCCACTGCACCGGGAAGCGCAGGCCGGCATCGTCGCGGGCATCTTCGACCTCGACGTTCTCCAGCCATTCCAGCAAGGTGGGGCCGTGGTACCACGGTGTCGCTTCCGATCGTTGCAGCAGGTTGTCGCCCTTCAGCGCCGACAGCGGCACGGCCTGCACGTCGGCGATGCCGAGTTGCGTCGCCAATTCGCGGTAGTCGCGTTCGATCCGTTCGAACGCGTCGCGATCGTAACCGACGAGATCGAGCTTGTTGACCGCCAGCACCACGTGGCGGATGCCGAACAACGCAAGGATGTAGCTGTGGCGACGCGTCTGCGGCAGCAGGCCCTTGCGCGCATCGACCAGCACCACCGCGGCATCGGCGGTCGAAGCGCCGGTCGCCATGTTGCGGGTGTACTGCTCGTGGCCGGGGCAATCGGCGACGATGAATTTGCGCTTGTCCGTACCGAAGAAGCGGTAGGCGACATCGATGGTGATGCCCTGCTCGCGTTCTGCGGCCAGCCCGTCGAGCAGCAAGGCGTAATCGATGTCGTCGCCCTGGGTGCCATGGCGGCGGCTGTCCTGCGCGAGCGCATCGAGCTGGTCGGCGAACAGTCCCTTGCTGTCGTGGAGCAGGCGCCCGATCAGCGTGCTCTTGCCATCATCGACGCTGCCGCAGGTGATGAAGCGCAGCAGGGTGCTGGCCTCGTGATGGCGGAGATAATCGGCGACGCCCATCAGAAATAGCCCTCCTGCTTCTTCTTCTCCATCGAGGCCGACGGATCGTGGTCGATCATCCGGCCCTGGCGTTCCGATGTGGTCGCGACCAGCATTTCGCCGATGACCTTCTCCAGGGTGTCGGCATCGGATTCGATGGCGCCGGTCAGTGGGTAGCAGCCGAGGGTGCGGAAGCGCACGCGGCGAAGCGACGGCGTTTCGCCCGTGCGCAATGGAAGGCGCTCGTCATCGACCATGATCAACGCGCCGTCGCGCTCCACCACCGGGCGTTCGGCGGCGAGATAGAGCGAAGGCACCTCGATCCCTTCGCGATAGATGTAGAGCCAGATGTCGAGCTCGGTCCAGTTCGACAGCGGGAACACCCGCACCGATTCACCGGCGGCGATCCGCGTGTTGTACAGCGACCACAATTCCGGCCGCTGCTGTTTGGGGTCCCAGCGATGCCGGGCGTTGCGAAACGAGAAGATGCGCTCCTTGGCGCGCGATTTCTCCTCATCGCGGCGGGCACCACCGATCGCGGCATCGAAAGCGCCGGCATCCAGCGCCTGCTTCAACGCCTGCGTCTTCATCACGTCGGTGTGGACGGCGGCGCCATGGCTGATCGGGCCGATGCCGCGCGCGATTCCATCTGGATTGCTGTGCACGCGCAGTTCGATGCCGGTCTCGGCGGCGCGGCGATCGCGGAACGCGATCATCTCGCGGAATTTCCAGCCGGTATCGACGTGCAACAGCGGGATCGGCGGACGTCCCGGCGCGAAGGCCTTCAGCAACAGGTGCAACAACACCGAGCTGTCCTTGCCGATCGAGTACAGCAACACCGGATTGCGGAACTCGGCCGCGACCTCGCGCAGGATGTGGATGCTCTCGGCCTCGAGGCGATCGAGATGTCCAAGTGCCGCGACCGGCGGTGACACGGGGACGGAGGGCGAAATGGCGGCGAGGCGTTGCAACGACACGGCGGTGATCCTGGTACGGGCATGGACATGACCGCACGACTGCGGACGCCACCGAGTATCGGCAGCGCACCAACGCACCGGAAATGCACGTACGGCATAACGACATGACCATCGTTCCTTATGCGCAGGCGGCCGCCTTCCCTAGTCTTTGCGTTGTCGCAATCCCGACCACGCCATCATGTCCGCCGTCCTGCCAGCGCAATTCCAGCCGATCACCGACGAACAGGCCGCCCTGCTCGGCCGGTTGACCGACGCGCTGGATCACAGTGGGCTGTGGTGGCTGTCGGGCTATGCCGCTGGTCTCGCGCGTGGCCGTACGGTGCCGACAACCGCATTGGCCGCAGTTGCCAGTGAAACGATCGCCACACCGCAGCTCACCATCGTCTACGGCAGCCAGACCGGCAATGCCAGGCGCCAGGCGGAAGCGTTGTCCACGCAGATCGAGGCCGCCGGCTTCGGCGTGCGCCTGCTGCGTGCCGACGCCTACCCGCTGCGCGAACTGAAGAACGAACGTCATCTCGTCATCGTCATCAGCACCCAGGGCGACGGCGATCCGCCCGATGACGCCCGCGCCTTCGTCGAATTCATCGCCGGCAAGCGCGCGCCGAAGCTGCCCGATCTCCGTTATTCGGTGCTCGCCCTCGGCGATTCCAGCTATCCGAAGTTTTGCGCGATCGGCCGCCAGCTCGATGCCCGCCTCGCCGAACTTGGTGCGACGCGCTGGTTCGAACGCGGCGATGCCGATCTCGATATCGACACCGTCGCCACCCCGTGGATGGCGAATGCATTGGCCGCAGCGAAGGATGCGCTGAAGCCGCAGGTGCCGCTGGCCACCGTCACGCCGTTGCGTCCCCATGCGCAGGCGGCCGCCGGCATTTACACGCGCGACCACCCGTTCCCCGCCGAAGTGCTGGTGAACCAGCGCATCACCGGTCGCGGCGATCGCAGGGCGACATCGAACAAGGATGTCCGCCATGTCGAATTGTCACTGGAAGGTTCGGGCCTCAAGTACGAACCGGGCGATGCGCTTGGCGTGTGGCCAACGAATCCGCCGCGACTGGTGGCTGCACTGCTGGCGACGCTGCAACTCGACGGCGATGCGCCTGTCAGCAGCCATGGCGGGCAGACGCTGCCGCTGCACGAGTGGCTGTCCACGAAGCGCGAGATCACCCGGCTGTCGCGCCCGTTCCTCACCCAGCATGCCCAACGCGCCGGCGCTGTCGCGCTTGACGCCATCCTCGCGACGGACGGCATGGCGGCACTGGCCGACCTTCTCGCCAATCGCCAGCTGATCGACCTGCTGCGCGAATATCCCGCCGCCTGGAAGGCAGACGAACTGGTCGCCGCGCTGCGCCCGTTGGCACCGCGACTGTATTCGATCGCATCGAGCGCGCGCGTCGTCGGCGAGGAAGCGCACCTCACCGTCACCCACATCGAATATGCGGTGGACGGCGATGCCGATCCGCGCTGGGGAACGACATCCGATTTCCTCGCCCGCAGCAACGAAGGCGGGACGGTTCCGGTCTTCATCGAACGCAACGAACGTTTCCGCCTGCCGAGCGAAGCCAGTCGAGACATCATCCTGATCGGCCCCGGCACCGGCGTCGCGCCGTTCCGCGCCTTCGTGCAGGAACGTGCCGAAAGCGGCGCCAGCGGCCGCAACTGGCTGTTCTTCGGCAATCCGCACGCGCACGGCGATTTCCTCTACCAGCTGGAATGGCAGGACGCGCTGAAGTCTGGCGCCCTGCATCGCCTCGACCTCGCCTTCTCGCGCGACCAGCCGCACAAGATCTACGTGCAGGATCGCCTGCGCGAACGCGGCGCCGAAGTCTTCGGGTGGTTGCAGTCCGGCGCGCACCTGTACGTCTGCGGCGATGCCACGCGCATGGCGAAGGACGTGCACTCCGCATTGCTCGACATCATCGCCACGCATGGCGGCAAGTCGGCAGACGAAGCCAATGATTACCTCAACGACCTGCAGGCACAGGGTCGTTACGCCCGGGACGTCTACTGATGAGCAGCGAAAAAACCGTCGAAGAGATCAAGCGCGACAGCCATCGTCTGCGCGGCACGATCACGGAATCGTTGCTTGATCCGGTCACCGGCGCCTTCCCCCACGACGACGAACGCCTGGTCAAGTTCCATGGCAGCTACCTGCAGGACGATCGCGACCTGCGCGAGGAACGCCGCCGGCAAAAGCTCGAACCCGCCTACGGTTTCATGATCCGCACGCGCACGCCCGGCGGCGTGGTTTCGCCGGAACAGTGGCTGAAACTCGACCACGTCGCGACCACCTACGCCGAACGCGGCCTGCGCATCACCACCCGCCAGGCCTTCCAGTTCCACGGCGTGGTCAAGCGCGAGCTGAAGGCGACGATGCAGGCGATCAATGCCGCGATGATCGATACCGTCGCGGCCTGCGGCGACGTCAATCGCGGCATCATGGCCGCGGCCAATCCGCACGAATCGCGTGCGCATGCCAGCATCCACGCCCAGGCGGCGGCACTGTCGAAGCATCTGTCCCCGCGCAGCCGCGCCTACTACGAACTCTGGCTGGACGAGGAACGCGTCGCCGGAAGTGGCGAGGAAGACGAGCCGATCTACGGCGACACCTATCTCCCCCGCAAGTTCAAGATCGGTTTCGCGATCCCTCCGTACAACGACATCGACGTCTTCGCGCAGGATCTCGGCTTCATCGCCATCATCGAGGATGGCGAAGTCGCGGCCTGGAACGTCACCGCCGGCGGTGGCATGGGCGCAACCCACGGCGATCCGCTGACCTATCCGCGCCTCGGCAGCCTGCTCGGCTCGATCGCCCCCGACCAGGTCATCGCGATTGCCGAAGCAGCCATCACCACCCAGCGCGACTGGGGCGACCGCGTGCTGCGCAAGCATGCGCGCCTGAAATACACCATCGATGATCGTGGCGTCGACGCGTTCAAGAAGGAAGTCGAAGCGCGTTCGGGCATCACGTTTGCCGCGCCGCGCGACTACCGCTTCATCCACAACGGCGATCGCTTCGGCTGGGTGCAGGGCGAGAATGGCCTGTGGCACCTCACCCTGCGCATCATCTCCGGGCGCATCCTCGACGGCGAACAGTCACATCTGACCGGCCTGCGCGAAATCGCGGCGCATCTGCTCAACGTCAACTCGGCCGAACCAAGGCCGGAATTCCGGATGACGCCGAACCAGAACCTGGTGATCGCCAACATCCCGGACGGTGAGCGCACGCACATCGATGCACTGGTCGCCGAACATGGACTCGCCATCCACGAAACCGCATCACCCCTGCGGCAGAACGCGATCGCCTGCGTCGCGTTGCCGACCTGCGGGCTGGCGATGGCCGAAGCCGAACGCTATCTGCCCGATATCCTGGCGCGCTTCGAAGCGCTGCTCGCCACGCATGGCCTCTCCGACCAGCCGATCCATTTCCGCATCAGTGGTTGCCCGAATGGCTGCTCGCGGCCGTATCTCGGCGAAGTCGCGCTGGTCGGCAAGGCGCCCGGCCGCTACAACCTGATGCTTGGCGGCGATCATCGCGGCCAGCGCCTCAACGTGCTCCATCGCGAGAACATCGACGAAGCCGCGATCCTCGCCGAGCTTGACCAACTGCTGGCGCGTTACGCCACCGAACGCGGGAACGACGAATATTTCGGCGATTTCCTCGTTCGCAGCGGTGTCGTCGTCGCCCGCGCCCTGAACCTGGAACTCGCCGCATGACCCCGCCCGATCCCGCCGACGCCGCGCAATCGCCACAGGCGCTGGCTTCCCTCAACCGCTGGCTCGAACAACGCAGTGCCGAAGAGCGCGTCGCCTGGGCGTTCGCCGAACTACCCGGCATCCGCGCCTTGTCATCGAGCTTCGGTGCGCAGGCGGCGGTGTCGCTGCACATGGTGACGCGCGAACAACCGGACACCCCGGTGGTGCTGATCGATACCGGCTATCTGTTCCCGGAAACCTATCGCTTCATCGACGAACTCGGCGAACGCCTGTCACTCAACCTCAAGGTCTATCGCCCGCAGATCGGCATCGCGTGGATGGAAGCGCGTTTCGGCAAATTGTGGGAACAGGGCGTCGACGGCCTCGAACGCTACAACCGCCTGCGCAAGGTCGAACCGATGCAGCGCGCACTCGGCGAACTCGGCGCGCAAACCTGGATCTCCGGCATCCGTCGCAGCCAATCGCGCAGTCGTGCCAGCACCGACATCCTGCAACGCCGCGATGGCCGCTGGAAACTGCATCCGCTCGCCGACTGGAGCGACCGCGACGTCTGGAATTACCTCCAGCGCCACGACTTGCCCTATCACCCGTTGTGGCACGATGGCTACGTCTCGATCGGTGACGTCCACACCACGCGCCGCCTCGAGGACGGCATGAGCGAGGAAGACACGCGCTTCTTCGGCCTCAAGCGCGAATGCGGACTGCACGAAGCCTGGAACGATGCGGACCAGGCTGCGGCTTGATCGCGCGGCGCACTAGATCACGTAAGTCGCGATGGTCTCGCTGAGTTCGGTCCAGCTCGGCGGCGTCGGCCAACTCGCTTCGACATTGCCCTCCAGCACGCGGCGCACGTCACGACGATCGAGCTGCGGCGCCACCGCATGCAGCAGTTCGGTGGCGTAATCACGCAGTACGCGCTCGCGCGGCAACACCGCCCAGGCGATGCATTCGGGGATCGATGGCGGAGCCATCAACGCCACCAGATCGACGGCATCCTCCGGGGTCAGCGCCATCTCGGCCAGCAATCCGACCCCGAGCCCGGCGCGTACATAGGTCTTGATGAGATCGGCGTCGCGCGCGGTCATCGCCAACTGCGGTTCCAGCCCTTCCGCCGCGAACGCACGCCGCAGCGAGGAATCGGGGCGGATCGACGATTCATAGCTCACCAGCGGATACGCAGCGAGCTGCGCCAGCGTCGGCGCACCGATCGATGCCAGCGCGTGATCGCGCGGCACCAGCACCTTGCGCTGCCAGCGGAACAACGGCACCGCGATGCCGCCATCGGGCTTGTGGCCGGCGGTGCTGATCAGGGCGAAATCGGCCTCGCCGCTGGCGAGCATGTTCAGCACCTCGCTGTCGGAGGTCGGCATCAGGTGCACGCTCACCTGCGGATACGCGCGCTTCAATCGCGCCACCGCCTGCGGCAGCACGAAACGCGCCTGCGTGTGCGTGGTCGCCAGCACCAGTCGGCCGTTCGCGTCGCTGCGCTGGTTGGCGGCGTAAGCGCGGATGTTGGCGGCTTCGGCCAGCAGGCGGCGCGCGTGCACCAGCACCTGCATGCCACCACTGGTGATGCCGTCGAGACTGCGACCCTTGCGCGAGAACAGCAGGAAGCCGAGTTCGTCCTCGAGTTGCTTCAACTGTTTCGACATGCCCGGCTGCGTCGCATGCACGCGCTCGGCAGCCACGGTGATGTTGAGGCCGGAATCGGCGATGGCGACGAGGTAGCGCAGCTGGGTCAGGGTCATGGCAATGCTCGCAGAGATCGAATCGCCAGTCGCGCTGCCGATTTATTATCTCTTTATTCGAATAAAGAGATAAATCTACAGCCCTGCTGGCGCCCTTGTCCAGACAAGCTTATGCCTTTCCAGAATAAGACAAATCGCGGTCGTCATTTCCATCGCGTGCCGGACCATTCCAAGGTGTGATGGACCTTCCCGCCCCGCCAGACCATGACCGCCCGGCTGTTTCCCCTGTTCGCCGACCTGCGCGACCGCACCGTCCTGGTGGTTGGTGGCGGCAGCGTGGCCCGGCGCAAGGTCGCGGCCCTGCTCGATACCGGTGCGCGCATCGTGATCGGCGCTCCGGCACTCGACCCGGGGCTGGCGGCGTTGGCGGACGAGGGCCGGATCGAAACGATCCATGGAGATTTCGACGCTGCCTGGCTCGACGACATCTGGCTGGTGATCGCCGCCACTGATGATGGCGCCGTCAATCGCGCGATCGCCGCTACCGCCGAAACACGACGCATCTGGGCGAACGTCGTCGACGATGCCGAACTGTCGAGCATCCATCTGCCCGCGCGCGTCGAACGCGGCCCGTTGCAGATCGCCATTTCCAGCGGCGGCGGCGCACCGATGCTGGCACGCCACCTGCGCGAACAACTGGAAACGCAATTCGACGAATCGCTGGGCGTGCTGGCGGAACTGCTGCGGCGATCACGCGCATCGATTCGCGAGCGCCTGCCCGATCTTCCCGCGCGTCGCCGCTTCTTCGATCGCATTCTTGCCGGCCCGATTCCCGCGCTGCTGCGGCGTGGCGATGCCATCAGCGCCGAACGCGCGCTGCAAGCGAACATCGGTGCCGCATCCCCCGTGCGTGGCCGCGTCGCGCTGGTTGGCGCCGGCCCCGGCGATCCCGGCCTGCTGACGTTGCGTGCATTGCGCCTGCTCAACGAAGCCGACGTCATCCTCCACGATCGCCTCGTCAGCGCCGACGTGCTGGCACTCGCACGCCGCGATGCCGAATTGATCGAAGTCGGCAAGCAAGTCGGTGGCGATCACGATGCCACCCAATCCGCCATCCATCGCCTGCTGGTGGACCACACCCTGGCCGGCAAGCGCGTCGTCCGCCTCAAGGGGGGTGATCCCTTCGTCTTCGGCCGCGGCGGCGAGGAACTGGAAGCACTCCGGTTGCACGGCATCGATTTCGAAGTGGTGCCCGGCATCACCGCTGCGATCGCCTGCGGTGCCTACGCCGGCATCCCGCTCACCCATCGCGACCACGCACAATCGGTGCGTTTCGTCACCGCGCACACCAAAAGTGACGACGACGGCATCGACTGGCGCGCGTTGGCGCAGGATCGCCAGACCCTTGCCTTCTACATGGGCGTGTCGGGACTCGAACGCATCCGTGATCGCCTGATCGCCCACGGCCGCAGCGCCAGCACCCCGGTTGCCCTGGTCGAGAACGGCACCCGCGCCAGCCAACGGGTGATCACCGGCACCCTGGGCGAACTGCCGGAACTGGCGCGCGCGCACCGGGTTTCCGCACCGGCAATCCTGTTCGTGGGCGAAGTGGCGGCACTGGCGACACGCCTGCACTGGTTCGGCGCGACCCCGCTGCAGCGCGCCCCCGCACCTGCCGCGCGTGGCGAGCCGCTGGCGCGGGCCGCCTGACCTGCCACGGACGGCCGGAGCCGTCATGCCGCAAAGCAACACATTCCCGACGCGGACCTTGCTAGGATCGGCCGGCAACACTCCCACCACTCAAGAGGGATTCAGAGATATGGGCGGCATCCTGTACACCATCATCATCGGCGCGGTCATCGGCATCCTCGCGCGCTTCTTCAAGCCAGGCGCGGATCCGATGGGCTGGATCCTGACGATCATCCTCGGCATCGTCGGCGCCTATGTCGGCAGCCTGCTCTATCAAGGCGGCGGCTTCATCGGATTCGCGATCTCCATCGTCTGCGCCATCATCCTGCTGTTCCTCTATGAATTCATTCGCGGCAAGATGGCCAGCAGCAACACCGTCTGACTTTCATCGATCACGCTGCAGGACACCGACGCCCCGGTTCGCCGGGGCGTTGTCGTTTGCGCACGGTAAACTGGGGGATGACCCACGAAACAACGTCTCCCCGCGACCTCGAGCGCATCGCATGGACTGCGCAGGTTCTCGGCGCCGATACCACCCAGCATCGCGCATCGTTCGATGCCGGCTTCCGCAGCTACTGGCGCACCGATTCCTCGCCCACGCGCATCGTGATGGATTCGCCGCCGGGGCTGGAAGACGTGGCGCCGTGGCTGGAGATCCGCGACCTGCTTGAACGTGGCGGCGTACGCGTGCCGGAAGTGCTGGCCAGCGACATCGAACACGGATTCCTGCTGCTGGAAGACCTCGGCGTCAATACCTATCTGCACGATCTCGACGCCGACAATGCCGGTGCATTGTTCGATGGCGCCTTCGTGCAACTCGCAAAACTGCAGGCCGTCACGCCGCCGGCCGGTTTCCCGCGCTACGACCACGAGCGCCTGGCGATGGAGCCCCGGTTGTTCGACGAGTGGTTCTGCGGTCGCCATCTCGGGATGACGCTGGATTGCGGCGAGATGGAAATGCTCGACGCGGCCTATCTGCATCTGGTCGATGCCGCACTGGCGCAGCCGCAGGTGCTGGTGCATCGCGACTTCATGCCGCGCAACCTGATGCGCACGGTGACGGGCGAATCGCCCGCGGTGATCGATTTCCAGGGGGCCGTCATCGGTCCGATTGCCTACGATCCCGCCTCGCTGTTCAAGGACGCCTTCGTCAGCTGGCCCGAGGGGCGCGTGCAGGCATGGCTGCAGGACTACCATCATCGGGCGATTGCGGGCGGATTGCCGCTGCCGCCGCTCGACCGCTTCCTCCATGACGTCGACCTGATGGGCGTGCATCGCCACCTCAAGGTGCTCGGCATCTTCGCGCGCCTGAACTATCGCGACGGCAAGCCGAAATACCTCGAAGACGCGCCGCGCTTCATCGCCTATCTCGACGTCGTACTGCCGCGCCATCCGCAACTCGCCGCACTGCACGATTTCATCCAGCGCCGGGTGAAACCGGCAATGGCCGAACGCGGGGACGCTGCACGATGAAGGCGCTGATCTTTGCCGCGGGTTTCGGCGAACGCATGCGCCCGCTCACCGAACGCACGCCGAAACCGTTGCTGCAAGCCGGCGGGAAATCACTGATCGAATGGCACCTGGAGAAACTCGCGGCATTCGGCGTCGAAGAAGTAGTGATCAATACCTCATGGCTGGCGGAGCAGTTTCCCGAGCAACTCGGCGACGGCTCGCACTGGGGATTGCGCCTCCATTTCGTTTATGAAGGCCCGCAACCGCTGGAGACCGGCGGTGGCATGTGGAACGCGCGCACGTTGCTTGGCGATGCACCGTTCCTGGTGGTCAATGGCGACATCTGGACCGACTTCGATTTCGCGCTGTTGCCGCGCGAACCCGTTGGCGATGTCCATCTGGTGCTGGTCGACAATCCGCCGCAGCATCCGCAGGGCGATTTCGCGTTGGCTGCAGATGGCCGCGTGCGCATGGATGGCGACAACAGGCTCACCTACTCGGGCATCGGCGTCTATCGCCCGCAGTTCCTCGATGGCTGGCGCGAATGTATCGGCGATGCACCGGGCGCGGATGAAACACCGCCGCGTTTCCGTCTGTTGCCCCTGATGAAAGCCGCGATCGCGCGCGATGCGATGACCGCGATGCATCACCGCGGTCGCTGGACCGATGTCGGCACGCCGCAGCGTCTGGCGGCCCTGGATGCGGAGTTGCAAACGTAACAACATCGCATGCGCTGGCTTGGCGGGTGGCCAGCTCCGGTGCGCGGCACGCCGTGAATACGTCCATGTAGGCTCGTGCGGCGCAACGGCCGCTTACCGGACTGGCGCACCCGCTGCCGCGCGCGTGTTGTTGCTTTCTCGGAGAGCGAAAGCCCGCCACCGGCGGCGCCGTGCGGTTCGTCCGCAGTGGCCGACCATTCCGCCGCATGGATGCGGCGGAGAGCCTACATGGATGTATTCACGGCGTGTCGGACACTGCGGATAACCGCTGCAGGCGCTCAGCTGGGCGATAATGCGCCTTCGCGAGAAACCAGCGCGCCTTAACCGCCCAGCACTTCGCGCAGAAACGGCACTGTCAGCCGCCGCTGCGCCGCCAGCGACGCGCGATCGAGCCGATCGAGCACGTCCATCAAGCTGCCGAGATCGCGATCGCAACGCCGCATCAACCATTCGGCGGAAGCATCATCCAGCGTCAATCCACGCTGCGCCGCACGTGCCCGCAACAACTCCAGACGCTGCGTTTCATCCAACACAGGCAACGGCAGGCGCGTTGCCTGCGCCAGCCGCGAACGCAGGTCGGGCAAGGCGAATTCCAGCTGCTCCAGCGGCGAGCGCGCGGCGTACAGCAATCGTCCGCCACCGTCGAGCACCCGATTGTGGAGATCGAACAACGCCACTTCGTCGTCGCGATTCCCGATGACCGCTTCGAGGCCGTCGAGCGCGAGCAGGCGATGCCGTTCGAACATCGGCGCGACATCGGCGAGGCTGCCCGCGACCTGCGGCAGGGCGAGATAGGCCGATTCACCACCACTCGCGGCATATGCCGCGATTGCTCCTTTGCTCGCGGCATGTGCCGCAAGCAACAGGTGCGTCTTGCCGACACCCGCAGGCCCGCTCAGCAGCCAGGCACGATGTCCGCCGCCAATGCCATCCGCCAGCACCCGTGCCGCCGCACCGACGAACGTGTCGAAGCGAAGATCGGCGCGCGTGGCCAGCGCCAATGGCAATTGGATGCGATGCCGGCTCACTTCACTCGGGAATGTCGATGTCGCTCAGCGCTTCGCCGAGGCTGTCGGGCACGATGATGTGCGACTGCGCGGGTTCGTCGCCGCGATAGAGCTTGCTGGACAGATAGGTCTGGTGGACGTGGCGCATCAGCACGTTGGCGACCGCCGCCACCGGCAACGCCAGCAACATCCCGAGGAACCCGAACAGCGCCTCGCCCGCCATCACCGCGAAGATCACCGACACTTCGCCCAGGCCGATACTCTTGCCGACCAGCTTCGGCGTGAGCACGTAACTTTCCAGCAACTGGCCGACGCCGTACACCGCGAGCACGCCGATCAGGTAATGCCAGTCACCGTATTGCGCCAGCGCCGCGCCACTGCCCAGCGTCAGCAAGACCACCGGCCCGAGGTAGGGCACGAACGAACAGACGCCTGCAAGCAGGCCGATGAGGATGCCGAGTTCGAGGCCGACAACACGCAGGCCCACCGCGTAGATCACGGCCAGGATCAGCATCACCAGCAACTGGCCGCGCAGGAACGAGCGCAGCACTTCGCTTGATTCCCCGGCCAGGCGATGCACGAGGTCGGTGTGGTCACGCGGCACCAGCGTGGCGACGCGACGAACGACGTCATCCCAGTCGCGCAGGAAGAAGAAGGTGAGGATCGGGATCAGCACCAGGTTGACTGCCCAGCCGAGCACGCGGAATCCGGAACGCGAGACCACGCCGAGCACGGTGGTGGCATAACCGCCAGCCTGCTTCCAGTGCTCCTCCAGCCAGCCGGTGATCCGCCCGCTATCCAGCCATTCGCCGATGCGCACGTCGAAATGGTTTTCGATCCATGGAATCGTGGTCGTCAGGAACCAGTCGCGGTAGCGCGGGAAGGCCGCGATCAGCGTGGCGATCTGGCGTTCGATCAACGGCACCAGTACCAGGGCCGCGGTCACCACTACCAGCAACATCACCAGATAGACCACCACCACCGCGAGATTGCGCGACAACTTGCGTGCCTGCAGCCGGCGCACGAAGGGATCGCCCAGCCACGCCAGCAGCAGCGCGACCGCGAACGGCACCAGCACCGAGGCCAGGTGTCCCAGCAGCCACAGGACGGCAAGCGCGATCGCCGCGAACTGCACGCGCTGGAAGAATGCAGCGATGCCGGCGAGCGACGCCCGCGGCGAACCCGTGTTCATCGCACCCGATAGATGGTGGGCACCGGCACCGGCGTCTTGTCAGCATCGGTGGACGGCTTGTTGTCGCCGTTGGCGTTGGCATCGCCTGCCGGTGCGGGCGCGGCTTCAGGCACCACCACGCCGCCGTTGGCAGCGATGGTCGCCAGACCCGCACCACCACCCGCCACCGAGATGCGCAGGTGCATGCCGTCGGAAGTCGCATCCACCGGCACCACGCGCTTGATCTGCGGCTGGCTTTCCAGCCACGCCATTGCGCGCAGATAGTCTTCGCTGGAATTGATGCCGACCACCTGGATGGTGAAATCGGAAACCTCGTTGCCCGGCTGTTTCGGGATCGGCTTGCCGGGACGCGCGTATTTGCGAATCAGTGCATCGGCGGCGATGTCGGCGCCCCCGGCCATCGCGGCCCGGGCATCGGCATTGCTGGTGGAGGAACGCGCCAGCACCTTGCCCTTGTCGACGAAGATCCAGTCGCCACGCCAAGCCGCGCCGGCGCGATAGAGCTTGCCGACCAGCTGCATCGGCGGATCGTAGGCGGCCGATGCGCGCGCTACCGCGGCGACGTCGCTGCGCCAGATCGAACCGGCCATCACCTGTTCCGAGGCATTGCCCGACGGCAAGCCGAGGCGATAGCCACGGGCCTTGGCGCGATCGAGCACCGGACGCGCGGCATTGGCCTGTGGCAGCCCGACCAGACGCGGTCCGCTGCCGTCGTCGATGGCCAGCCACAGCACCGGCTTCGGGCGCGGCTCCGGCCAGCTTGCCATGCCGGTCTTGCCGACCAGCTCGTTCACCTTGGCCGGATTGAAGCGCACCACCAGCATGGTCTTGAACGTCGGCGCGCCGGTGGTCGAGACACCTTCGTCCTGGCGGAAGTCGAATCCGGTGACATAGGCCTTGGCGTTGCGGATTTCATCGGCCACGCCGGGCCGGGCGATCGGGTTGCGTTCGCCGGAGAGACCGCTCAGCACCTTGAGCAGCGCGCGCGAGAAGCCGTTGTTGCGTTCCGCCTCGGACTGGTTGCGTACCGGCACTTCGGTCGCGTACTGGCCTTCCGCCACGGCACGGTCGCCTTCCACGCGCTGGGCCAGCACCGGCATCGCCAATGCCAGCAGGCACGCGCAGCAGAACAGTTTGAACGCTCGCATCAGGACTCCCGGCAGGCCATCACAGGCACGCACACCCCTGAATGGTGCCGCACGGGGCGTGATGCGTCCATCCCGACGTCCTTCAAAGCCATCCCGCGCATGCACCGCCGCGGGTTAAGTTTTAAACTTGCGGGCCGTTTTCCCGGAATTTCCGCCGTGCCCCAGACCCCGACGCCCCTGACCTATCGCGACGCCGGGGTCGACATCGACGCGGGCAACGAAGTGGTCGAAAGGATCAAGCCGCTGGTCCGCCGCACCATGCGCCCGGAAGTGCTGGGCGGCGTCGGCCTGTTCGGCGGATTGTTCGATCTGGCCGGCCGCTACAAGGAACCGGTGCTGGTCTCGGGCACCGATGGCGTCGGCACCAAGCTGATCCTCGCCAAGCAGCTGGATCGCCACGACAGCATCGGCCAGGATCTGGTCGCGATGTGCGTCAACGACGTGCTGGTCCAGGGCGCCGAGCCGCTGTTCTTCCTCGACTACTTCGCCACCGGCAAGCTCGACGTCGAGACCACCGTGAACGTGGTCGCCGGCATTGCGAAAGGCTGCGAGATCGCCGGCTGCGCGCTGATCGGTGGCGAGACCGCCGAGATGCCCGACATGTATCCGCCGGGCGAATACGACCTCGCCGGTTTCACCGTCGGTGCGGTGGAGAAATCGAAGCTGATCGATTCAAGCAAGGTGCGCACGGGCGACGTGCTGATCGGCATCGCCTCCAGTGGTCCGCACTCGAACGGCTATTCGCTGGTGCGCAAGATCCTGCAGCGTGCCGGCAATCCGCTGGACCTCGATGTCGGCGGCGTCAAACTGGCCGATGCGCTGATGGAACCGACGCGCATCTACGTCAAGCCGGTGCTGGAACTGTTGGCGAAACACGACATCCACGCAATGGCCCACGTCACCGGCGGCGCCCTGGTGGAGAAGATCATCCGCGTGGTGCCGAAGGAATTTGGCCTCGACATCGATGCCTCGGCGTGGCCGTTGCCCGCCGTGTTCGACTGGCTGCAACGCGAAGGCAACGTCCCGCGCGAGGAGATGTGGCGCACCTTCAACTGCGGCATCGGTTTCGTGCTGATGGCTGCGCCCGGCGATGTCGCCGCGATCGAAGCCAGCCTCGATGGCCAGGACCTGGCCCACTGGCGGATCGGTGAAGTGACGAAGGCGAGCGGCGGCGAACGCCTGCATATCCGCTGATCCCGTGAGCGCATCCGCTCCCCTGCCGCGCCTCGCGGTGCTGTGTTCGGGACGCGGCAGCAATCTCGGCGCGATCATCAAGGCCATTGACAGCGGGACGCTGGACGCGGAGGTCGTCGGGGTGTTCTCGGACAGGCCGAAATGCGCCGCCCTGCAACTGGTGCCCGCCACATTGCGCTGGAGCGCGAAACCGGGCGATTTCGCCAGTCGCGGCGATTTCGACCTGGCATTGGGCGATGCCGTTGCCAACGTGCGTCCGCACTGGGTCGTCTGCGCCGGCTACATGCGCATCCTCGACAGCGCCTTTGTCGAACGCTTCCGCGGAAGACTGCTGAACATCCATCCATCGCTGCTGCCACGCCATCGCGGACTCGATACCCACCAGCGCGCGCTGGAATCCGGCGACCGCGAGCACGGCGCCAGCGTCCATTTCGTCATCCCGGAACTCGACGCCGGCGCGGTGATCGCCCAGGTCGTCGTGCCGGTGCAACCGGGCGATACGCCGCAGTCGCTGGCCGAACGCGTGCAGGCGCAGGAGCATCACCTGTATCCGGAAGTGCTGCGCTGGGCGGCATCGGGGCGATTGCATGAACATGACGCGACCGCGATGCTCGACGGTCATACGCTGTTTACGCCGCGACAGCTAGAGTTCCCGGAATCATGAATACGGGTCTCCTGCCGTGAAGCCGATTGTTGCCAGCGCCCTGGCCGGATTCGCTTGCCTGTTGTCGCCGCTGGCGATCGCCCAGACCGCGCCCGCCACGACCACTCCGCAGGTGGTCGCCGCGCCTGATGCGGCGTTGCCACCGCTGGCGCGCAAGGTGCTGGTGCCCTTCCGTGCAACTTATTCGGTGGCGCGCAACGGCAGTCCGGCCGGTGTCGCCTCGATGCAGGTGGTCGATCTCGGCAACGGTCGCTGGCGGCTCGACCTCGGCATCCGCGGGACCCAGGGACTGGCCGGGCTTGCCGGATTGAATCTCCAGCAAAGCACCGTGTTCGAACGCATCGGTGATGCCTTCCGCCCGATCAGTCAGGCGACGATCAAGCACCTGATGCTGAGCAACAAGCGCATCACCGGCACTTATGACTGGTCGCGCAACTCCGCGCAATGGACTGGCGACGTCAGTTCCAAGCGCCGCACGCCCGTGGCCTTGCAGCCCGGCGACATGAATGCGCTGCTGGTGAATCTCGCCGTGGTCCGCGATGCCGACGCCGGCAAGGCGCTGCAATATCGCGTGGTCGACAACGGTCGCGCGCGCCTGCAAACCTTCACCACTTCCGCCGCGAAGGAAGTCGTCACCGTCGGCGATCTCGCCTACGACGCCTGGCGCGTCAGCCGCACCAATGCCGGCAGCGACGGCATGGATGCCTGGGTGTCCGACAACGTGCCGACGCCGGTGCGCATCGTGCAGAACGACAGCGATACCGGCACACTCGAACTGCTGCTGACCGATTACAAGGGGCCCGCGAAATGAAACCGATCTTCAATTCACTGCTGGCCGTTGGCCTGTTCGCCGCCAGCCTGTCGGCGCACGCCGCGCTCAAGCCGTTCAACGCCAATTACCAGGCCACCTACATGGGCATGGACGCGGTCGGCAAGATGACGCTGGTATCGCAGGGTGGCAGCCAGTGGAAATACAGCATGTCGATCGCCGCCAAGGTCGGATCGGCGAAACAGAGCACGACGTTCGAGGATGTCGGCGGCAGCTGGCGCCCCCTCAGCGGCCAGGACAGCACCAATGTGCTGTTCAGGTCGGACCTGCGCAACGCCAATTACGACTGGGGCAAGCGCGAAGCGACGTGGTCGGGCAAGGTCAAGCCCGATCGCCGCGGCCCGATCGCGCTGCAGTCCGGTGATGTCGACGCGATGCTGATGAACCTCGCGATCGTCCGCGATGTCGAGGCCGGCAAGCCGCTGCACTATCGCCTGGTCGACAACGGCAAGGCGAAGATGGTGAGCTTCACCATCGCCGGCAAGGAAACGCTGAGCATCGGCGGCAAGCAGGTGCAGGCGACCAAGGTCACGGGCGAAGACCTGGTGCTGTGGGTCGCGAACGGCTATCCGGTGCCGGTGCGCATCCACAAGAACCAGGACAACATCGACCTCAAGCTGCAGAGCGTCGAGTAAGGGCGGGAAACGCATGCGGCGGGATGGTCGGCCACTACGGATGAACCGCACGGCGCCGCCGGTGGTGGCTTTCTGGTGGCGTGAGAGAGAGCAATAGCCCGCGCGAGTTGTTGCTTTCAAGTCTCCGCAAAACCACAACACGCGCGCTCAGTGGGTGCTTTAGTCCACGCGCCTGATGCGTGCGCCGAGTCCAGAGAGTTTCTCCTCGATGTGCTCGTAGCCGCGATCGAGATGGTAGATGCGCTCGATCACCGTCTCGCCCTCCGCTACCAGGCCGGCGAGAATCAGCGACGCCGACGCGCGCAAGTCGGTCGCCATCACCTGCGCGCCGGAGAGTTGCGGCACGCCGCGCACCATCGCGCTGTGGCCCTGCACGTGGATATCGGCGCCAAGGCGCTGCAATTCCTGCACGTGCATGAAACGGTTTTCGAAGATCGTCTCGTTGGTCATCGACGCGCCATCGGCGATGCTGTTCATCGCCATGAACTGCGCCTGCATGTCGGTGGGGAACCCGGGGTGCGGTGCGGTAGTGATGTCCACCGCCTTCGGGCGGCGACCGTGCATGTCGAGGGTGATGCGATCGCCATCGACGGTGATCTCCGCGCCCACCTGTTCGAGTTTGCGCAGCACCGCATCGAGTGAATCGGCATGCGCATTGACCACGGTGACGCGACCGCCGGTCATTGCCGCGGCGACCAGGAAGGTTCCGGTCTCGATGCGATCGGCCAGCACCGCGTGATGCGCGCCGTGCAGGCGTTCGACGCCTTCGATGGTGATGCGCGGCGTGCCCGCGCCTTCGATCTTGGCGCCCATCGCGATCAGGCAATCGGCGAGATCGACGATCTCCGGTTCCATCGCGCAGTTTTCCATCACCGTGGTTCCGCGCGCGAGCGTCGCCGCCATCATCACGTTCTCGGTCGCGCCGACGCTGACCATGTCGAACACCACGCGTCCGCCGCGCAAACCGCCTTCGACTTCGGCGCGGATGTAGCCGTGCTCGACGGTGACGGTCGCACCCAGCGCTTCCATGCCTTTCAGGTGCAAATCGACAGGACGCGAACCGATGGCGCAACCGCCCGGCAGCGACACTTCGGCCTGGCCGAATTTCGCCAGCAGCGGGCCGAGTACCAGCACCGAGGCGCGCATGGTCTTGACCAGTTCATAGGGCGCGACATGGCTGTTGACGCTGCGCGGATCGACTTCCACCGCACTCGCCTTGCCGGTGCCGAGCGTGCCCTGGTCGATGGTGATGCCCGCGCCCAACCCGGCCAGCAGGCGGGTGGTGGTCACCACGTCGTGCAGGTGCGGCACGTTGGAAATCGCCACCGGCTCGTCGGCCAGCAGGGTGGCGCACAGGATCGGCAACACCGCGTTCTTGGCACCGGAAATACGCACCTCGCCCCGCAACGGGACGCCGCCTTGCACAACGATTTTCTGCATCAGTTTTCTCGAATCACAGGCCGGCGGCGGTCGCCTCGGCGGGGGTCAGGGTGCGCAGCGACAGGGCGTGGATCTCGCCGCCCATGCGCTCGCCCAGGGTCGCGTAGACCATGCGGTGGCGGGCCAGCGGCAGCTTGCCCTCGAAGTCGGTGCTGACCACCAGGCCCTCGAAATGGACGCCGTCGTCGCCCTGCACCTGGGCGCGGGCGCCGGGCAGGCCGGTCTCGATCAATTCCTGGATGGTTTCGGCACGCATCGGCACTACGGGTCCACGGCTACAATGACCGTCACAAGATTAAAGGAAACCCGGGGAAATGTCCGGAACCGGACCCACTGCACCAACGACATTCGCGATGAGCGGAAAACGCGTCTTCGCCGTCGAAACCGAAGCCCTGCGCGCGGTTGGCGCCCGCATCGACGGCGACTTCAGCCGCGCCTGCGAATTGCTGCTGGCCACCCGCGGCCGCGTGGTCTGCGTCGGCATGGGCAAGTCCGGCCACGTCGCCCGCAAGATCGCCGCAACCCTGGCCTCGACCGGCACTCCGGCTTTCTTCGTCCATCCGGGCGAGGCCGGCCACGGCGACCTCGGCATGATCACCGACATCGATGCCGTGCTGGCCTTGTCCAACTCCGGCGAAACCGACGAACTGCTGACGCTGCTGCCGGTGCTGGCGCGCCAGGGCAACGTGCTGGTGGCGATGACCGGTCGTCCCGACTCCACCCTCGCCCGCGAGGCTGCCGTCCACCTCGACGTCAGCGTGCCCGCCGAAGCCTGCCCGCTCGATCTCGCGCCGACCAGCAGCACCACCGCCGCACTGGCGATGGGCGACGCGCTGGCGGTCGCCTTGCTGGAAGCGCGCGGCTTCACCGCCGAGGACTTCGCGCGTTCGCACCCCGCCGGCAGCCTCGGTCGCCGCCTGCTGCTGCATATCCGCGACGTCATGCACAGCGGCGACGCGATCCCGACCGTGCCCGCCAACGCCATCCTCGGCGAAGCGCTGGTGGAAATGAGCCGCAAGCGCCTCGGCATGACCGCGGTGGTCGATGACGACCGGCACCTGCTCGGCCTGTTCACCGATGGCGATCTCCGCCGCACCCTCGACGACGCGGGAATCGACATCCGCGCCACCCCGATTTCCGCGCTGATGACGAAGACGCCGCACACCGTCTCCGCCGATGCCCTCGCGGTCGAGGCGGCCCGCCTGATGGAAGCGCACAAGATCAACGCGCTGATCGTGATCGACGGCGAACGCCGGGTCGTCGGCGCCCTCAATATTCATGACCTGTTGCGCGCCCGCGTGGTGTGATCGGCCATTCATGCATTCCACCCATTCCCCCGCCCTGCTCGCCCGCGCCGCCCGCATTCGCCTGATCGGCTTCGATGTCGACGGCACGCTGACCGATGGTCGCCTGCTGTTCGACGACCAGGGCCTCGAATTCAAGAGCTTCCATGCCCAGGACGGCATGGGCCTGGTCCTGCTGCGTGAATCCGGCATCGTCACCGCGTTCGTCACCGCACGACCGAGCCCGCTGGTGGAACTGCGCGGAAAATCGCTTGGCGTCCACCACATCCACACCCACGAACGCCGCAAGCTGGCGCGCATGCAGGCCATCGCCACCGAGATGGGCATCGGCATGGACGAGGTCGCCTTCATGGGCGACGACCTGCCCGATCTCGCCACCCTGCGCGCGGTCGGCCTGTCGATCGCGCCCGCCGATGCCCATCCGTGGGTTCTCGCCGAGGCCGGCTGGATCACGCCGCGCAAGGGCGGGCGCGGCGCCGCCCGCGATGCCTGCGACCTGCTGCTGGCCGCCCATGGCAAGCTCGACGCCATCCTCGCCCTGGGAGAACACCCGTGAGCTGGCGCGCATGGCTGACCGTGGTGCTGGGCGTGGCCGCCGTGCTGGCTGGCCTGGCGATCTGGAACGAGAGCAACCACCTCAAGACCCGTGGCCAGGCCGAGTACCGCCCCGATTACGTGCTGACCGACTTCACCATGGTCTCGCTCGACGAACGTGGCAAGGAAGCGCTGACGGTGTCGGCGCCGCAGCTGCGCCGCAATCCCGATACCCAGGCGATGGACCTCGATACCCCGACCTTCCTGTTCCCCGACCGCAACAACCGGCGCTGGCGCGCGACCTCGAAAACGGCCTGGGTCAGCGCCAAGGGCGAGCAGGTGAAGCTGCGCGGCGACGCCGTGATCGACTCGCCGACCGGCAACGCCGACCAGGGTCGGATTTCCAGCCCGACGCTGGATGTCTTCACCGAGAAGGGCAAGGAACGCGCCACCACCCAGGATCCGGTCGTCATTACCAAGCCGGGCACTATAATCCGCGGTCGTGGCCTGGACGCGGATTTCAACCAGGATCGCGTCGTGCTCCACAACGAAGTCAGGATCCAGTATGCCCCCTAAGCCGCGCGCCACTTTGACCTCCTTGCTGCTGATCGCCCTCGCTGCGTCCGCCGTGGTGCAGGCGAAGACCTCCGATCGCAAGCAGCCGACCCAGATCGAGGCGGATCGCGCCGAGTACAACACCAAGGCCAACGCGCCGAACGTCCTCGACGGCAATGTCTCGGTGATCCAGGGCACGATGACCGCCAAGGGTGCGCATGCCACCGTCTGGGCGACCAACGGCAAGACCAGCCGCATCCTGATGACCGGTTCGCCGGTGGTGCTGACCGAAACCCTCGACGACGGTTCACCGATGAAGGCGACCGCTGCCCAGGTCGACTACAACCTCGAGACCGAAGTCGCGGTGTTCACCGGCAATGTGGTGCTGACCCAGCCCAAGGGCACGATGAACAGCGAGAAGGTCACCTACAACATGAAGACCGGCACGGTGAACAGTGGCGGCAATGGCCAGCGCGTCAAGATGATCCTGCAGCCGAAGTCGGGCGCCTGACGTGCTGGTCGCGGAAGGTCTGCGCAAGCGCTACAAGTCGCGCGAAGTCGTGCGCGACTTCGGGCTCACCCTCGATGCCGGCGAAGTGGTCGGGCTGCTCGGTCCCAACGGCGCCGGCAAGACCACCTGCTTCTACATGATCGTCGGCCTGGTGCCGGCCGACTCCGGCAACATCACGCTGGACGGCCAGGACATCACTCCGCTGCCGATGTATACCCGCGCCAAGCGCGGCGTCGGCTACCTGCCGCAGGAACCTTCGGTGTTCCGCAAATTGTCGGTCGCCGACAACATCCGCCTGGTGCTGGAACTGCGCACCGATCTCGACGCCAGCGGCCGCCGTCGCGAACTGGAATCGCTGATGGACGAACTGCAGGTCGCCCATGTCGCCGACCAGATGGGCGCGAGCCTGTCCGGCGGCGAGCGTCGTCGCGTCGAGATCGCCCGCGCACTCGCGGCGCGCCCGCGCCTGATGTTGCTGGACGAACCGTTCGCCGGCGTCGACCCGATTTCCGTCAACGAAATCCAGCGCATCGTCCGCCACCTCAAGGATCGCGGCATCGGCGTGCTGATCACCGACCACAACGTCCGCGAGACCTTGGGCATCTGCGATCGCGCGTATATTCTGAATGAAGGCGCGGTACTGGCCCAGGGCGCTCCCGCGGCGCTGCTGGACAATGCCGACGTCCGACGCGTGTACCTCGGCGAGTCTTTCAGACTGTGATCTGATGGAAACCGCCTGATCCGATCCCCCCGGAGGCGGTTTGAAGCAGCAGGTCAATCTCTCGCAGTCGCAACAGCTGTCGCTCACGCCACAGCTGCGCCAGTCGCTGCACCTGCTGCAACTCTCGGCGCTGGAACTGGAGGCGGAAGTCGCCCAGGCGATCGAGAACAATCCCCTGCTCGACTGGCTGGAAGGCGACGAACTCGGCACCAGCGAAGCCCGTGAATCCGCTGACGCCGACGTTCGCGACCCCGAGCCCGCGCGCGAAGACGGCGAGGCAGGCGATCTCGGCGACGTCGAATGGAAACTCGATGAACGCGACGTCGTCGGCCAATGGACGCCAGGCGATGACGACGACGAGGATCCCCGGTTCAATCGCGCGGCGCAGGAATCACTGCACGAACATCTGCGCTGGCAACTCCACTTGAGTCCGCTCGACGCCCGCGCCCAGGCGATCGGCGTGGCGCTGATCGATGCCATCGACGACGACGGCTATCTGCGTGACTCGCTGGACGCGATCGCCGAAGCCTTGCGCCCCGACATCAACGCCGGCAACGACGAAATCACCGCGGTGCTGGCGCAGGTGCAGCGCTTCGACCCGCCCGGTGTTGGCGCCCGCGATCTCGGCGAATGCCTGTCACTGCAATTGCGGATGCTCACCGCCTCGCGCGAACGCGACCTCGCGCTGGACCTGTGCGGGCCGCAACTGGAGCGCCTGCCGAAACTCGGCATCGATGGCGCCGCCCGCCTGCTCGGCTGCAACAGCGGGGAGGCCACCGCGGCGATCGCATTGTTGCGCAGCCTCGACCCCAAGCCCGGCGCGGTGATGGCGCTGCTGGAACAGGACACCTACGTGATCCCGGATGCGGTGATCTGGCGCGACCGCGGCGTGTGGAACGTCGCCTTGACCGGCAACTCGGTGCCGCGCATCGGCATCCACGAAGGCTATGTGCGGATGATCCGCCGCGCCAGCCGCGACGACGCCAGTTACCTGCGCGGGCAGCTGCAGGAAGCGCGCTGGCTGCTCAAGGGCATCCGCGCCCGCGGCGAAACCCTGCTCAACGTGGTGCGCTGTCTGGCGCGCGAGCAATCGGGCTTCCTCGAATTCGGTGAACAGGCGCTGCGTCCGCTCACCCTGCGCGAGGTATCGGTGAAACTGGGGCTGCACGAATCAACGATTTCACGCGCCATCGCCCGCAAGCACGTGCGCACGCCGCGCGGCACCCTGTCGCTGCGTGCGTTCTTCGCCTCGGGCATCGATACCGGCGCCGGCGGCGAGGCATCGAGCGCCGCGATCCAGTCGATGCTGCGCCAGCTGATCGCCGCCGAAGACCCGCGCAAGCCGCTGTCGGACGCCGCCCTGGCCGACAAGCTGAAGCAGTCCGGAATCCCGGTCGCCCGCCGCACCATCGCCAAATATCGTGACCTCCTGCGCATTCCGCCATCGAACGAACGCGTGCGGATGAATTGACGAAATCTTCACGCCACTCGCCACGGATTGCGCAATGCTGGAGCCGCCCATCCGGGCGACACAGGAGCCGCCATGAATCTCGAAGTCGGCCGCCATTTCGAGCATCCGTTCGACTCGAAGATCCAGCTCTCCATCGACAAGCCGAACCATTGCGCGGAAGGCACCATCATCGCCAATGGCCGCACCCTGCACGCCGAAGCCAGCGCACCGACGATGTATGCGGCGATCGACATGCTGGTGGACAAGCTGGACCGCTCGCTGCAGAAAGTGAAGGATCGCCTGGTCGATCACGGCCGCGGCGATTCGGTGCGACAGCAGGCATAAGGGGATATCGGGCACGCACTCGTGCTGGCTGCGATATCCTTGCCGCCAGCACCTCCCCGGCCTGGTCCATGCCGATTGCCTCGTTGCTCAGTCATGCGCGCGTCAGCACCAGCGAACGCGCGCTCGATCGCCCTGCCGCCCTGGCTGCCGTCGCCGACCTCATCGGTCAGCCCGGCGCGCTTGAAGCCTTGCTCCAGCGCGAGCAGATGGGCAGCACCGCGATCGGCCACGGCGTCGCGGTCCCGCATGGCCGCCTCGCCGACCTGAAGGAACCCGCGGGTGCTTTCCTGCGCCTGGCGACGCCGACCACCTTCGAAGACCAGGAAGTCGACCTCCTGTTCGCATTGCTGATGCCGACGGACAACCCGCAATTGCACCTGCATGCGCTGGCCGATGTCGCCGCCCTGTTTTCCGATGAAAACTTGCGCGAACGCCTGCGCAATGCGCGCGATGACGACGCGCTGTTCCACCTGCTGACCGAAGGCGCGGCGCCATGACGCTGTCGGTCACCGCCCGCGAAACCTTCGACGAACTGCAGTCGCGGCTCGACCTGCGCTGGCTGGCCGGTCGCAACGGCGATTCGCAGGTGCTGGAATCGGTGGAAACCAATGCGCGCCGCCCGTCGCTGGCCGGTTATCTCAACATCATCTATCCCAACAAGGTGCAGATCCTCGGCGCCGAGGAACTGGCGTGGCTGGATTCGCTGGATGCGCGCCCGCGCTGGGACGCGATCGGCCGCATGATCGACGCCCGTCCGCTGGCACTGGTGATCAGCAAGAACCAGGACTGCCCCGCCGACCTGTTGCAGGCTGCCGAGGAAAACGGCACGCCACTGTGGGTGTCGCCGCGTCGCGGCCATGAACTGTTCAACCATATCCAGTATTTCCTCGCGCGCCGGCTCGCGCCGCGCATCACGCTGCATGGCGTGTTCATGGAGATCTATTCGATCGGCGTGTTGATCACCGGCGAATCCGGTTCGGGCAAGAGCGAACTCGCGCTGGAGCTGATCACGCGCGGCCATCGCATCGTCGCCGACGATGCACCGGAATTCACCCAGATCGCACCCGACGTGCTCGACGGCACCTGCCCGGAAGTGCTGCAGGACATGCTCGAAGTGCGCGGCATCGGCGTGCTCAACGTGCGCCAGACCTTCGGCGACACCGCGGTGAAGCGCAACAAATACCTGCGCCTGATCGTGCACCTCACCCGTCCGCACCTGGAACCGAAACCGGGCGGCATGGATCGCCTCACCGGCGATCTCGATACCCAGCGCATCCTCGATCTCGACGTTCCGCGCATCACCCTGCCGGTGATGCCGGGCCGCAACCTGGCCGTGCTCACCGAAGCGGCGACGCGCCAGCACATCCTGCGCGCAAAGGGCGTCGATCCCGCCGCCGCCTTCATGGCCCGCCATTCGCACTTCCTGGAACCTTCGTCATGACCGCGCCCCGCCTCATCCTGGTCACCGGCATGTCGGGTTCCGGCAAATCGGTTGCGCTGCGCACGCTGGAAAACCTCGGCTTCCATTGCGTCGACAACCTGCCCGCGGAAATGCTCCCGGAATGGGCGCGGCGGATGATCGCCGATGACGGTTTCCCGGTCGAACGCATGGCCGCGAGCATCGACATCCGCAGTCGCAGCGACCTGGCGCAGATGCCGGAATGGCTGGGTGAAGTCGGCGCGATCGGGCTCGATCCGCAACTGGTCTTCCTCGAGAGTTCCGACGAAGTGCTGGTGAAGCGCTATTCGGAATCACGCAGCAAGCATCCGCTCAGCCATCTGGGTCTGGCGCTGGCCGATTCGCTGCGGCTGGAACGCCAGGCACTGAAGCCATTGCGCGCATTGTCCGATGTCCTGATCGATACCAGCGCGCTCAACGTGCACCAGTTGCGGCGCACGTTGACGAAGGAACTCGAGGTCGCGCCAGACCACCAGTTGTCGCTGTTGTTCGAATCGTTCGCCTACAAGCGCGGCATTCCCGCCGATGCCGATTTCGTGCTCGACGCGCGCATGCTGCCCAACCCGCATTGGGAACCGGCGTTGCGGCCGTTGTCCGGCCGCGACCAGGCGGTGCGCGACTACTTCGAAGGGGAATCGGAAGTCACCACCTACGTGCGCAAGGTGACGGAATTCCTCGACACCTGGTTGCCGAAATTGCAGGGCGATACCCGCAGCTACGTCACCGTCGCCTTCGGTTGCACCGGTGGCCGCCATCGTTCGGTCTACCTCGCCGAAGTGATCGCCGAACACGCGCGCGCCAAGGGCTGGGAAGAAGTGGCGACCTTCCATCGCGAACTCGAGTGAAGTCGCCATCCATCTGCTAACGTGACGCCCATGAGCGTCGGACTCCTCCTCGTCACCCATGAAGGCATCGGCCGGCCGATGCTGGCCGCCGCCGAGCGCCTGTTGCGCCAGTTGCCGCTGAAGACCGGCGTCTACGAATTGCCATTCGATCTCGATCCGCAAACCGCATTGCCGCTGGCGAGCGCGGAACTGCGCAAGGTCGATGACGGCGAAGGCGTGCTGGTGCTGACCGATGTCTATGGCGCCAGCCCGAGCAACCTCGCCGCGCAACTGGTGCGGCTGGGCACGCGGGCGAAACGCGTGTCCGGCGTGAGCCTGCCAATGGTGCTGCGGGTGATGAATTATGCCGACCACGATCTCGCCGGCCTGCAGTCGGTCGCGTCCGTCGGCGGCCGCAACGGCGTTGTCCTGGACGAGGGCTGAGCGATGATCGAGCGCGAGATCCCCGTCATCAACAAACTCGGCCTGCACGCACGCGCCAGCGCGAAACTGGTGCAGACCACCGCGCCGTTCAAGTCGCGCATCATGCTCTCGGCGCGCGGACGCGAGATCGACGCCAAGAGCATCATGGGCGTGATGATGCTCGCCGCCGGGGTCGGGAGCACCGTGGTCGTGCGCGTCGATGGCGAGGACGCCGATGCCGCGCTCGCCGCGGTCGTCGACCTGTTCGCGCGCCGCTTCGACGAGAGCGAATAAGCGATGCGTCGCGTGTACCAGGCGCAACCGGCCGCACGCGGCAGTGCGCTTGGCCGCGCCCGCGTGGTGCATACGCATCCACTGCAAATCCGCGAGGAGCGCATCCGCGACCGCGACGTTCCCTCCGAACTGGCGCGCCTGCGCACCGCGATCGGCGTGGTCCGCGGCGAGATGGCGGCGCTGCGCGAAAAACTGCAGGACACCCTGACCAGGGAAGTCCGCGACCTGATCGACGTCCACACGCTGGTGCTCGATGATCCCGAACTGCTGCGCGGCCTGAAGTCGCTGGTGCAGGATGAACTGTGCAGTGCCGACTACGCCCTGCGCCTGCAGCGCGACCGCGTCGCCGATGCCTTCGCGGCAATGGACGACGCCTACCTGCGCGGGCGCATGGAAGACATCGACCAGGTGATCCTGCGCATCCACAGCGCATTGCACCAGCGCGACGCCGAAGTCGCCGGTGCCGCCGGCGACATCCTGGTCACACCGAGCGTGGCGCCGGCCGATCTCGCCCGCATGCCGTCGCAGGGCGTGCTCGGCATCGTCACCATTGCCGGCAGCGCCTATTCGCACAGCGCCATCCTCGCGCGCAGCCTGCACCTGCCGATGGTCAGTGGTTCCGCCGAAGCGCTGGCCGACATCAACGACGGCGACGTGCTGATCGTCGACGGCGATACCGGAACGATCATTGTCGAACCTTCCGCCAGCGACCTGCGCCAGCACCGGATCAAGGCGCGCGAGGAACAGCGCGAACGCAAGGCGCTGCAGAAATTGCGGCGCGAACGCACCCGCACCCGCGACGGCCAGGACATCGAGCTGTGGATCAACGCGGAAACGCGCGAGGACATCGCCACCGGCCACATGCTCGGCGCCAATGGCGTCGGCCTGTATCGCACCGAATTCCTGTTCCTGCAGCGCGATGAAGTGCCGAGCGAAGAGGAACAGTTCCTCGCCTATCGCGACGCCGTGCTCGGCATGGCAGGACGTCCCGTCACCATCCGCACGCTCGACATCGGCGCCGACAAGGCCGATCGCACCGGCCTCGCGCTGAGCGGCGAACCCAATCCCGCGCTCGGCGTGCGCGGCATTCGCCTGTCGTTGCGTCGCCCCGACCTGTTCGACGAACAATTGCGCGCCATCCTGCGCGCCTCTGCCTACGGGCCCGTGCGCATCCTGCTGCCGATGGTCTCGGGCCGCGAGGAAATCAAATCGATCCGCCTGCGCCTCAAGCGCCTGCATGCGGAACTGTCGAAGACGCACACGGCGATCCGCGAACTGGTCCCACTCGGCGCGATGATCGAGGTGCCGTCCGCGGCGCTCTCGTTATCGCGCTGGATCGGCCTGGTCGATTTCGTCTCGATCGGCACCAATGACCTCGTGCAATACCTGCTCGCTGCCGATCGTGGCAATGACGCACTGGACGATCTCTACACCCCGCTGCATCCCGCGGTGTTGCGGGTGCTCGCCGACATCATCCGCACCGCGCGCCTGCGCGGACGCCCGGTGGCGATGTGCGGGGAATTTGCCGCCGATCCGCTCTACGCACCGCTGCTGCTCACGCTCGGGCTCGAACAGTTCAGCATGCATCCATCCAGCCTGCTGGAAGTACGCAAGGCCGTCCGCGCGAGTACCTACGAGGCGCGCCGCGCGATGCTGCCGCACCTGCTGCGCCTGCAGGATCGCGCCGCCATCGAGCAGTGGATGCAGGACAATCCGGTCGCGGGGTGACGACGGCAACCTCCGCGGGCGATAATCGGGCCATGAACGCCTGATCCGTCGCGCCCTGGCGCGGCCGCACAACGGAATCCGCCCTTGGCCGAAATCCTCCGCCACGACAAGACCGCACGGCAGCTGCGCCTGCTCAGCGACGCGCTCGACAGCGGCCGCCTGGGTCCCGTGCGCCGGCTGGTCAACACGCTGTCGCCTGCGGAAATCGGCAACCTCCTGGAATCCCTGCCGCCGGCCAAGCGCAGCGTGGTGTGGGGACTGGTCGATCCCGAGGATGACGGCGAGGTATTGGTCCACGTCGGCGAGGAAGTGCGCGAAGGCCTGATCGCCGACATGGATCCCGACGAACTGGTCGCGGCGGTCGAGGACCTCGACATCGACGATCTCGCCGACCTCGCCGGGGATCTGCCGGATACGGTCGTCGACGAAGTGCTGAAGTCGATGGACCGCGAGAACCGCGAGCGGCTAGAGCAGGTGCTGTCCTACGAGGAGGACACCGCCGGCCGCCTGATGAATCCCGACGTGGTCACGGTGCGCACCGATACCACCGTCGACGTCGTGCTGCGCTACCTGCGCCTGCGCGGCGAACTGCCGGAACACACCGATCACCTCTACGTCGTCAGCAAGCGCCACCAGTATCTCGGGCGGATCGCGTTGCAGGCCCTGCTCACCCACGACTCCAACACCTCGGTGAACGAGTTGATGGATGGCGAACAGCCGGCCATCGACGTCCACGAAACCTCGGACGAAGTCGCGCGCCAGTTCTCCAACCACGACTGGATCTCGGCGCCGGTTGTGGACGACAACAACATCCTGCTCGGCCGCATCACCATCGATGACGTCGTCGACATCATCCGCAACCAGGCCGAACACCAGGCCTTGTCGGCCGCCGGTCTCGACGAGGAAGAGGACCTGTTCTCGCCTGTAAGGCGCGCCTTCCGCCGCCGCATGCTGTGGCTGACGATCAATCTCGCCACCGCCTTCCTGGCGTCATCGGTGGTCGGCCAGTTCCAGGACACCATCGCCCACCTTGTGTCGCTGGCGGTATTGATGCCGATCGTCGCCGGCATGGGCGGCAACGCCGGCACCCAGGTCCTCGCGCTGATGGTGCGCGGCCTCGCACTCGGCCAGATCGGCGCCAGCAACGTGATGACGCTGGTGTGGAAGGAAGTGCGCATCGCCATCATCAACGGCATCGGCATCGGCCTGCTGCTGGCACTGATCGTCCTGCTGTGGTTCCGCGATCCGATGCTGGCGCTGGTGATCGCGATGGCGTTGACCATCAACTTCACCGCCGCGGCATTGGGCGGCGTCTTCGTGCCGGTGATGGTGAAGCGCATGGGCTTCGACCCCGCGCTGGCCGGCGGCGTCATCCTCACCACCATCACCGACGTGATGGGTTTCCTCAGCTTCCTCGGACTGGCGACGCTACTGCTTTTGAACCGTTGAGCAGGTGCTCCCCCCGCAGGACGCGATCGCGGCGAGAATGGCAGGAAACGCCACTTTCCTGACGACCCCTGCCAATGCCCAATCGCACCTCATCCAAACCCATGCGCCTGGGCTTCTTGTTGTACCCGGGCTGCATGCCCGCCGGCTTGTTCGCCGCAGCCGACATGGTGCGAGCGTGCAATCTTCGCCACGGGCGGGAATGCGTGCAGGCATCCTGGGTCGGGCTTGACCTGAAGGCGGTGCAGCCGGAACACGGACCAGCACTTCAACCGCGGCATTCGCTATCGAACGCCAAGTTCGATGCCCTGCTGGTTCCCGGTGCATGGATTGCATCCGTCGAAGCGCTTGACCCGATGCTGCTGCAGCAGAAACGATTGATCGATGCACTCCGTGCACTTCCCGGCCACACGCAAATCTGGAGTTATTGCGCAGGTGTCGCCTGGCTCGCAGCATCCGGGCGACTCAATGGGCACGATGCAACTGCCACCTGGTGGCTACTGCCAGCATTGACCGAGCGCTTTCCGCGGGTCCGGTGGCAGGAAAACGACGGGCTCACGCTGGATGCCCGACTTGCCACCGCGTCTGGCCCGAACGGCTACTTGCCCCTCATGCTCGACCGCCTGGCAACGCGCTTCCCCGGCGAGATCCTGCAGGATGTCCAGGATGTCCTGATGCTTCCGCGACCCAGGGCGCGCCACACCGCATTCGATGTCATCGACATCATGAGCCTTCGTGATCCCGGACTCCGCCGCTTGATTGCATTCACGCAGCGAACGCCAGCGCAGGGAGTCGGGCAAGTGAAGAAGAACACGGGCATCCCCGCCGGGGATTGGCTCCGAAGGATCAAGCTCAGCCAGGCGGCCGAAGCACTGCGCCGCACGCATGCACCGATCAAAACGATCAGTGACACGCTCGGATTTGCGGACGAGACCAGTCTGTATCGGGCTTTCAAGGGAACCACCGGGTTGACCCCGACGGCATACCGACAAGCCTATGCGGAATGACGCGCACCGGCCTGGCACGTTCTGCATTGATATCGGCATTTTTCGCCATTCCCCGCCAATCACGACGCAAACATAATCGTGTCCCGCACATCGCAAGGACATCGCATGACGTTGCGCATAGGCCGGAGCTCGATCCATCTCGTGGACGAAGGCACCGGTCGCCCGACCCTGTTCCTCCACGGCAACCCGGACTCTTCCGATGTCTGGGGCGGAATCATTTCGCGGCTGTCTTCGAACTATCGCTGCATCGCGCCGGATTTGCCGGGCTTCGGGCGGTCAACCGCGCCCATGGATTTCGACTATTCGCTTGCCGGCATGGCGACCTTCATCGACAACCTGGTCACCACGCTCGGAATCGAGGAGCCGCTGAATCTCGTCGTGCATGACATTGGTGGCCCATTCGGCCTGGCGTGGGCAGTCAAGCATCCCGGAAAAGTGGGAAGCGTGGTGATCATGAACACCGTCTTCTCATCCGATTACCGCTGGCATCTCTTCGGCCGCCTCTGGCGCACCCCGGTCATCGGCGAGATCGTACAGGCGCTGACAAGCCGCAACGGCTTCACGCGTGAACTCCTGCGCGCATCACGCAAACTGACACGCGAACAGATCCATCGCACCTATGGCCTGATCACGCCGTCAGTGAAGAAAATGATGTTGCGCTGGTATCGTGCGACCGACCCGCGCAATTTCGCTGGCTGGGAGGACGAACTACGCCGCCTGCTCGCACGCAAGCCGTCACTCGTGTTGTGGGGCGACCATGACCCGTATATCGCAGGCCGCTTCGCGACGCGATTTGGCCCATCGATGATTGAACATTTCCCGGATTGCGGGCATTGGCTCCCCTCCGAAGCGCCCGAGGCCGTGGCTGCCCGCCTGCTCGATTTCTACCGGCAGGACCACACCTGATGCACGCACGCGTCGAAATCGTGAATGCCTTCATCGACGGCGATGCAGGCGGCAATCCTGCCGGCGTCGTCCTGGATGCCGATCGGCTCGATTCAGCCGAAAAACTTGCAATTGCTGCCCAGGCCGGATTATCGGAAACAGCTTTCGTCTCCACTTCCGAAGTGGCGACGTTCAAATTGGAGTTCTTCACGCCAACGCGCCAGATTGCCCACTGTGGGCACGCCACCATTGCCGCGTTCGGTCGGATGCGTGAACTGGGCCGGATCGACGACGGCATCCTGTCCAAGGAAACCATCGATGGCACCCGCACAATCATCGTGCAGGGCGACAAGACGTTCATGCAGCAACGGGCGCCCGCATATACCACCATCGACGCGATTGAACGCAGGATCCTGGAGTCCCTTCGCATCGAACGCACCGACCTCATGACCAGCTTGGCTCCGATGGTCGTCAACACCGGAAACGGATTCCTGATCCTGCCAATGCGCGACATGCGCGCGCTGGCCAGACTGCAGCCCGACATGGCCGCAGTCACGGCGATCAGCGACGAGCTTGATCTGATCGGGTTCTATCCGTTCTCACTGGAGGCACAACGCCCGGGGCGCAACGCAACGACCCGGATGTTCGCGCCGCGCTATGGCATTGAAGAGGAATCCGCGACCGGCATGGCCGCGGGTCCGCTTGCCTGCTATCTGCACGATGTCGCCGGTGTCGACATGGAACGCTTCCAGATCGAACAGGGGTGGTTCATGCGTCCCGCATCGCCCAGCGTGATCCAGGTCGATCTTGAAACCGGGAGCGGTGCCATCACAGGCTTGATGGCTGGAGGTCGCGCGCGCAGCCTGACGCATTAGCCAGGGGGAGGGAATGGTGGGTCGTGATGGATTCGAACCATCGACCAGCGGATTAAAAGTCCGATGCTCTACCGACTGAGCTAACGACCCGGTCACGGCCCGGCATTGCACCGGGCCGCATATTGTAGCGAATCAGCGATATCGGGTGGGATCGGCCAGCCCGGCGTCGGCGAAACCGCGGGAACGCAGCAGGCAAGCGTCGCAATGCCCGCAGGCGCGACCCTCGGCGTCTGCCTGGTAACAGCTGACCGTCTGCGCGAAATCCACCCCCAGCCGCTCGCCTTCACTGGCGATGTCGGCCTTGCTCATGCGCATCAGCGGGGCGTGGACGCGGAAGCGCGTGCCCTCGACGCCGGCGCGGGTGGCGAGGTTGGCCAAGGTCTCGAACGCGGCGATGAATTCCGGCCGGCAATCGGGATAGCCGGAGTAATCGACGGCATTGACGCCGCAGAAGATGTCGCGTGCGCCCAGCACTTCGGCCCAGCCCAGCGCCGCCGACAGCATCAAGGTATTGCGCGCCGGCACATAGGTCACGGGAATGTCGCCGCTGCCGATCTCGTGGCCATCGGCATCGGTGGGCACGTCGATGTCGCTGGTCAGCGCCGAGCCGCCAATGGTGCGCAGGTCGATCTCGACCGTCTTGTGCTCGACGGCGCCGAGCATCGCCGCGACGCGTTGCGCGGCTTCGAGTTCGGAGAGATGGCGTTGTCCGTAGCGCACGCTCATGGCATGCACGGCGAATCCCTGCTCGCGCGCGATCGCCAGCACCACCGCCGAATCCATGCCGCCGGAAACGAGGACCACTGCAGGTGTCGTCATCGTCCCGGCTCCTCGCCCCAGAGCTGCTTGTGGAGTTGCGTCTGGAAACGCACCGGCAGGCGTTCCGCGACGATCCAGTCGGCGAGTTCACGCGGCGCCACTTGCCCATGGCTGGGCGAGAACAGCACGTCGCAACGTTCGTGCAGCGCATGCGTCTTCACCATGTCGCGTGCCCACTCGAAATCCTCGCGCGAGCAGATCACGAACTTGACCTGGTCGTGCGGAGTCAGCAACGGGATATTCTCCATGCGGTTGCGCGCGACTTCGCCGGAACCCGGCGTCTTGATGTCGACCACGCGCGATACCCGCGTATCGACATCGCCGATGTCGATGGCCCCGGATGTTTCCAGCGATACGGCCAAGCCGAGATCGCACAATTTCTTCAGCAACTGCACGCAGCGCTTCTGCGCCAGCGGTTCGCCACCGGTCACGCAGACGTGGCGCACACCGTGGCCGGTCACCGTCGCCACGATGTCGTCGATGTCCTTCCACTCGCCGCCGTGGAAGGCATAGGCGGTATCGCAATAGAGGCAGCGCAGCGGGCAACCGGTCAGGCGCATGAACACCGTCGGCCAGCCGGCATCGCGGGCTTCGCCTTGCAGGGACAGGAAGATTTCGGTGATCCGCAGCCGCTCGGACGTGGACTCCGGCGCGGCCTCGGTCGCTGGGGTTGCGACGGCATTCATGCCGCCATTTTACCTTGCGGCGGGCTTTCTCTGCGGCTTTTGCCCACTCATGGCCTGCTGCGACATGCGCAGCTTCTTCGCCGCATCGGCAGCCTTGGGATGGGTCGGATAGGTATCGACCACCTGCTTGAACTGCGCCGCCGCCATCTCGTAATTGCCGGTGGCGTAATAGCTCTCGCCCAGCCAGTAGCGCGCGTTGGGAATCAGCGCGCTCTTCGGCCAGCGATCGATGAAGGCCTTGAAGCCGCGCGACGACTTGACGTAATCGCCGCCCTTCAAGGCCTTGAACGCCGCATCGTAATCGGCGCGGTCGTTGCCGTTCGATGCCTCCGGCGCCGATTCCGCAGGAATGACCGAAGGCGCGTTGGCCTGCGGCTGCACCGGTTGCGCGGCAGGCGCGCCCTGGCCATTTCCATCGGCGGGCTTGCCGCTGCCCTCGAGGCGATTCAGGCGGCCGTCGACATCGAGATACTGGTTGCGCGTCGCCTCCTTCTGCTGGTTGAGCTGCTGTTGCAGCTCTTCCACTTGTCCGCGCAGGCCGCGCACTTCTTCCTTGAGCGCATTGATCTGGTTCAGCGTCTCGAGCTTTGCGCTGTCATCGGCGGCATGCGCTTCCAGCGCATCGACACGCTCGGCGAGGCTCGCCCGCTGCGCCATCGCAGGCAGAGCGGGCAGCATCAGCGCAATCAGCAGTGCGGGAAGAATGCGCATCGTCGTGCTCAGGGCGTGGTGTAGTTGAGGTCCACGCGGCGATTCTTCTGCCAGCACGATTCATCCGATTCGCGGCATTCCGGGCGTTCCTCGCCGTAGCTCACGACCTTGAGCTGACTGCCGCTGGCGCCCATCGCCTGCATCGCCGAGGACACGCTGCGCGCGCGACGCTCGCCCAGAGCGAGGTTGTATTCGCGGCTGCCGCGTTCGTCGGTATTGCCTTCCAGCGTGATGCGCGCGGACGGACGATCGCGCAGGTACTTGGCGTGGCAGCCGATCGACGCCTGGAACTCCGGCTTGGTGGCATCGGAGTCGTAGTCGAAGTACACCGAACGGTTCTTCAGGCAGGCGTCCTTGTCGAGGTCGGCCGGACCATAGGCGCCGGCGATCGGTGCGGTGGAAACGCCGGTGTCGTTCTTGTTGCCGGCATTGTTCTGGGCGCCGGAATCCACCACCGGCGGCGGCGGCGTGTCCTTGGTCTTGGTGGAACAAGCGACCATGCCAATGCAGGCGATCGCGATCACGGCGGAACGCAAGGTTTTCATTTTCGACTCCTTCGGAAACTGCGGGTTCGGTGCGGAAATCATGGGGTGCTGCGATACGGCGACCATGCCGGATCCTGGGCGTTGCCGCCGGTATCGATGCGTTCGCGCACGCGGCCGTCGGACGACACGACATGAATCACGCTGCGGCTGCCTTCATGGGCGTCGTACATGACCATGCTGCCATTCGGCGCCACGCTCGGCGATTCGTCCAGGGATCCCGGCGACACCGTGGTCCACTGGCCCGGGCCGCTGCGGGTATCGAACACCGCGATGCGGTAGTTGCCGCCGTTGCCCTGCGTCACCGCCATCACCTTGCCGTCGAGCGAGAACGCGGCATCGGCGTTGTAGTCGCCCTGGAAGGTGACGCGACTGGCGCCGCCACCCGATGCGGAGGTCTTGTAGATCTGCGGGCGTCCACCGCGATCCGAAGTGAAGTAGATGCCCGACGGCGTCCACGTCGCACTGGTATCGATGCCGAGCTGGTGGGTGATGCGCGTCGGTGCGCCCCCACTGGCCGGCAGCGTGTAGATCTCGGGATTGCCGTCGCGCGACAGCGTCACCGCAAGACGCGCGCCATCGGGCGAGAACGACGGGCTGGCGTTGAGCCCGGCAAACGACGCCACGGTGACATCGCCACCGGCAAGCGTGCGCACCTTCACCGTGGAATTGCCCTTGGCGAAGGCGACATAGGCGATGCGCCTGCCATCCGGGCTCCATGTCGGCGACATGATCGGCGCGCTGGCGGTTTCCAGCACGCGGGCGTTGTGGCCATCGGCATCGGCGACGACGAGGCTGTAGGTCGCCTTCTTGGTCCAGAACGCGCCACGCACGTTCAATACTTTTTGATAGATGTCGTCGGCGATCTGGTGGGCGATGTCGCGTGCCGCGCTGGCCGGACCGCTTTTGGCAAACCCGAGCAGGCGCTGCTTGTGCACGACGTCGTAGAGCTCGTACTCGACGCGCATCGATGCGCCATTGCTGACGCGGCCGATCAGCACCAGCCCCTGCCCCGCGGCCTGCCACAGCGGCAGGTGCAGTTCGGCGGCGGTGCTCGGCTTCTCCGGCATCGCCGATTCCGCCATCGCCTTGAACTGACCGGAACGCTGGAGATCGGCACGGATCACGGCGGCGATGTCGCTCTCGCCGGACGCACTGCCCGCGAACGGCACCACCGCGATCGGCTGTGCGGCGTCGCGTCCGCCGATCACGTCGACCTGCGGGCTGGATTGCGCGAAGGCCGCGCCGGACAAGAGAAAGACACAGATTGCGAAGATGGATCGCATCAGGGAGTTCTTCGTTGGGATGCGTTCGTCTAGGGTAAACGCGGAGGCGTCAATTAGCTGAATGCCGGTTCACCGTGGGGCATGCCGGTCAGCGCGATGGCCTGAAATTCGCCGTGAAATCACGGGAATACACGTCTTCATAGCCCTTGAACGGCAATGGGCTGGCATCGCGCACGGCTTTTTCGACGCTGCGCTTCGCTTCTTCGGAATACGGGCAGCCTGGCTGCACGGAGGCCGCGATCACCTCGCCGCCGGGAATGATCCGGATATGGATCGGGCACGTCTGTCCGGGCGGAATGTCGTCGGGACGCACCCACTTCGCTTCGATCGCCCGCCCCACCGCATCCAGCCATTTCTGCTGGCCGCTGTTGCGGCTCTTGCCGGCGCCGCTGCCCGCGCGCGCCGATGACGCGGACTGGTCCTGGCCTGCGCTCGGCGATTTCGCATCCGCCATCTGCTCTGCGCGCTGCTTGGCCAGGTTGGTCGCCTTCGCCAGGCGCGCCGCTTCTGCAGCCGCGCGCGCGGCGAGATCGGATTCGGCTTTCTTGTCTTGAGCGGGTTCGCGCCTGGCTGGTTCCGGTGCCGGCACTTTCTTGCTGGCATCCACCGGCATCGGCGGCTCGGGCCTGGGTGGCTCGGGTTTCGGTGGTGGCGTTTCCTTCGCCGGTTGCGGTGTCGCATCGACCGGCATCGGCGCGGGTGTTTCCTTCGGCACCACGATCGGTTGCGGCAATGGCTGCACCGCTTCCTTCGGTTCGCCGAGCAAGGCGCGCCGCGTCTTCGCCGAAAGGTCGTCCACGGATGCCACGTCCGCCTGCAACGCGCCATCGCCACCGGCATCACCGCCCTGCTGGCTGACGCGATGCAGGCCGAAGAGCAGCAGCCCGATCAGGACCACGTGCAGCAGGATCGCGTATCCGGTCCCGCGCGCGGCATCGGCGCGCTGCTCCTTCACTTTGCCGCAGCCCCGTTCGGCATGCTCATCAATCCGGCACGCGGAACATGCGCCTGCGTCTGCAACAGACTCAGCACGTCATACACGGTCTGGTACGAAGCCTTGCCATCGCCGGCGACATAGACAGGCGCCTTGGGGTGTGCGGCCACGAAAGCCTGCACGCGCTGCACCACGTCATCGCGCGATGATGGCGTGCGCGTGCCATCGATGGTGAGCGACAGCGCCCCCCCGGCATCGACGCTGACGATCGCCGGTTCGACATCGACCTGGATCGATTGCGCACTGCTCTGCGGAAGATCGACATCGACGCCAAGATTGAGCAGGGGCGCGGTCGCCATGAAGATGATCAGCAGCACCAGCATGACGTCGATGTAGGGCACGACGTTGATTTCCGACTTCAGCCGGTGCTTGCGGCGTCGCGATGTGGAACGTCCGGCCATGTCAGCGCGGCGCGTCGGGCAGCGGCGACCAGCGTTGCAGGATCGACGAGAACTCTTCGGCGAATGCGTCGTAGCGCGAAGCCAGGCGATCGACGCGGGTGGCGAGGCGGTTGTAGGCCCACACCGCCGGGATCGCCGCGAACAGACCCATCGCAGTGGCGATCAGCGCTTCGGAAATGCCCGGCGCGACGGTGGCAATCGTTGCCTGCTTGAGGCTGGCAAGGCCCTGGAACGAAATCATGATGCCCCACACCGTGCCGAACAGGCCGATGTACGGGCTGATCGAACCGGTATTGGCGAGGAATTCGAGATTGTGCTCGAGGCCGTCGAGTTCGCGTGCGGTGGCGGCGCGCATCGCCCGTTGCGCGCCCTCCAGCTGCAGGCGGCTGTCGGCGCCGCGCATCTGGGTGACGCGGTGGTATTCGCGCATGCCGGCGTCGAAGATCGCTTCCATGCCATCGATGCCATCGTTCTTGCCGGCGCGGGCATGGAGGTCGCCGAGTTGCGCGCCCGACCAGAAGCGTTCCTCGAAGCTGGCTGCCTCGCGTTCGGCCGCAGCCAGCTGCGCGCGCTTGCGGAAGATGATCGCCCACGACATGACCGATACCACCAGCAGGATCGCCATCACCAACTGCACCGGCAGCGATGCATGGATCACCAGCTGCAACGGATTGATCGCATTCGTCGGGAGCGGGCCGGCCGGCAGCGCGGCGGGTACGTCAAGCAGCATCGTGGAAAACATCAATCACCTGTGCGTTCGAGCAACTTCAATTGTTCGTACAAGGCCGGCGGCAATGCACACGGCCGGAAAGTTCGTGCGAACAGCGCGGCGATCTTCACCTCGCTGTCGACCAGCAGCGTTCCATCGCGACGGACCTCCTGTTTCAGCACCAGCGATGCCCGCCGGCATTCGCGCAATTCCACGCTCACCGACAAGGCATCGTCGAGTCGCGCGGGAGCACGGAAATCGACCTGCATCGCCCGCACCACGAATACCAGACCGTCGCGCTCGCGCAACAGTTCCTGGCCGTGGCCGTTCGCGCGCATCCACTCGCTGCGTGCGCGCTCCATGAAGGCGAGGTACTGCGCGTGATACACGACGCCACCGGCATCGGTATCTTCCCAGTACACCCGCAGCGGCCACTGGAAGACAAGCCCCGCGGCACCGGCGGTTGGGCCTGCGTTCAAACCAGGCTCCCGGAGTCCCCGGCATCGGAGCCACCGCGCGGCTTCAGCCCGAGATGGCGCCAGGCCTTGTGGGTTGCCATGCGTCCGCGCGCGGTGCGCACAGGTTGAGCAGGCGGCGATCGAGCTCGTCGAAACCCTCGGGGTCGACCTTGAGCATCTGCATCGCCGCGCGCGCGGTTTCATGATCGATGCGGCCATCCGCGCGAACCTGTGCGTAATCGCGCACGCGCCGCAGCAGGCGGTTGGCGATGCGCGGGGTTCCGCGCGAACGGCGGGCGATCTCGGCCGCGCCCTCGCCTTCGCAATGGATGCCGAGGATCTGCGCCGAACGCACGACGATCTGCGTCAATTCGGCGGCGCTGTAGAACTCGAGGCGCTGGACGATGCCGAAACGATCGCGCAACGGAGCGGTCAGCAATCCCGCGCGCGTGGTCGCGCCGACCAGGGTGAACGGCGGCAGGTCGAGCTTGATCGAGCGCGCGGCCGGGCCTTCGCCGATCATGATGTCGATCTGGAAATCCTCCATCGCCGGATACAGCACTTCCTCGACCACCGGCGAGAGGCGATGGATTTCGTCGATGAACAGCACATCGTGCGGCTGCAGGTTGGTGAGCAGCGCGGCGAGATCGCCGGCGCGTTCGATCACCGGGCCACTGGTGGCCCGCAGGCCGACGCCAAGTTCGTTGGCGATGACATGCGACAGCGTGGTCTTGCCGAGTCCGGGCGGACCGAAGATCAGCACGTGGTCGAGCGCTTCGCCGCGACCGCGGGCGGCGTCGATGTAGATCTGCATCTGCTCGCGCACCTGTAGCTGGCCGAGATAGTCGGCCAATCGCCGCGGACGGATGCTGGCTTCGCTGGCCTCGTCCTCGCGGGTAGCGTCGGCGGCGATGATGCGGTCTTCGGTCATGCCCCGATTATGAAGGAAAGCGTCGACACGCTCATATTTGCACCTGCGTGCCCAGCTCCACCAGGCGATTGCTCGGGATGTTGAAGAAATCGCTGGCCGGCGCGGCGTTGCGCATCATGAAGGCGAACAGCTTGTCGCGCCAGATCGGCATGCCCTGGCGACGGCTGGCGATGATGCGCTCGCGGCTGGCGAAATAGGTGGTTTCCATCGGGTCGAGGCAGATCTGGCTGCAGTCGGCCAGTTGCATCAGCGCGCGCGGCACGTCCGGCGTTTCCATGAAGCCGAAGCGGACGATCACCCGGGAGAACTCGTCGCCGATCGATTGCACCACCAGTCGCTGTTCGCGCGGCGCCATCGGCACCGTCAGCGTCACCACCGTGAGGAAGATGTTGCGCGCGTGCAGGACGCGGTTGTGCTTGAGATTGTGCAGGAAGGCATGCGGCACCATCGTCTTGTCGGCAGTCAGGAAGATCGCCGTGCCTTCGACCCGTACCGGCGGCGCCAGCATCAATCCGGGCAGGAAGGTGTCGAGCTGGATGCCGTCTTTCTGCATTTCCTCGCGCAGCAGATCGCGGCCGCGCCGCCAGGTGCGCATCATCGTGAAGATGACGAGGCCGAGCAGTAGCGGGAACCACGCGCCGTCCATGAACTTGGCGAGGTTGGCGCCGAGGAAGGCCACGTCCACCAGCACGAAGATCGCCGCCGCCGGCCAGAACAGCATCGGCATCTTCCGCGTGTTGCTCAGGTAGACGATCATCAGGATGCTGGTCATCAGCATGGTGCCCGTCACCGAGACGCCATAGGCCGTCGCCAGTCGCGTCGCGCTGCCGAATCCGATCACCACCGCGATCACCAGCAGGAGCAGCGTCCAGTTGATCGCGGGCACGTAGATCTGGCCGATGGTGTCCTTGGAGGTGTGGCGGATCTGCATGCGCGGGATGTAGCCGAGCTGCATCGCCGAACGCGCCATCGAGAACGCACCGGTGATCACCGCCTGCGACGCGATGATCGCCGCCATGGTCGCCAGCGCCAGCATCGGGATCAACAGCGGTTTCGGCACCGATTCGTAGAAGGGATTGCCGATCGATTCCGGGCGCACCAGCACGTGCGCGCCCTGCCCCATGTAATTGAGGATCAGGCACGGTTGCACCACGAAATACCACGCCACGCGGATGGGCTTCACGCCAAAATGGCCCATGTCGGCGTAGAGCGCCTCGCCACCGGTGACGGCCAGCACGACCGCGCCGAGGATGGTGAGCCCGGCGATGCCATGGTCGAGGAAGAACTTCAGGCCCCACCACGGATTGAGCGACTTCAACACTTCCGGCGCCATCCGGATGTTCCAGATGCCGAGCAGCGCGACCGCGATGAACCACAGCAGCATCACCGGGCCGAACACGCGGCCGACGCGCGCGGTGCCGTAGCGCTGGCCGACGAACAGGACGACGAGGATGACCACCGAAATCGGCAACACGTAATGGCTGAACGCCGGCGTCGCGACATTCAGGCCCTCGACCGCCGCCAGCGTGGTCATCGCCGGGGTGATCACGCCGTCGCCGAAGAACAGCGACGCGCCGAAGATGCCGAGGATGCCGATGCGGTACATCAGTTTCGGCATCTTCTTGCCGAGCGCGCCCTGGGCCAGCGCCATCAGCGCCATGATGCCGCCCTCGCCTTCGTTGTCGGCGCGCATGATGATGGCGACGTACTTCACCGTCACCACGAACACGATCGTCCAGATGATCAGCGACAGCAGGCCGAGCACGGTGTCGTGGTTCACCGCCAGCTGGTAATGCGGAGTGAAGGCTTCCTGGATGGTGTACAGCGGGCTGGTGCCGATGTCGCCGAACACCACGCCGAGCGCGCCAACCGCCAATGCGGCAAGCGGGCCTGCGTGGCCGTGCGTCGACTGCGAACCGGAATGTTCGTCCGTGGATGCGTTCATGGGCTCGTGTCAGGTCAGATCTGGACCGGCGCGCCGAGTTCGACCAGCCGGTTGCCGGGAATGTGGAAGAACGAGGTCGCCGACACCGCATTGCGGTGCATCACCGCAAACAGCTTGTCGCGCCAGATCGGCATGCCCTGGTGGCGACTGGCGACGATGGTCTCGTGGCTGGAGAAATAGGTGGTGTCCATCGGATCAAGGCACATCTGGCTGCAATCGGCCAGTTGCATCAGCGCGCGCGGCACGTCCGGCGTTTCCATGAAACCGAAGGCGATGGTGATGCGATAGAAATCGTCGCCGATCGACTGCACCTTCAGCCGCTGGTCGCGATGCGCATGGGGCACCGTCAGCGTCTTCACGTTGAGGAAGACATTGCGTTCGTGCAGCACCTTGTTGTGCTTGAGGTTGTGCAGCAGCGCGTGCGGGACCAGGCCCGGGTCCGCCGTCAGGAAGATCGCCGTTCCCGGCACCCGCAGCGGCGGCGACAGCATCAGTCCGGGCAGGAAGGAGTCGAGCTTGATGCCCTCTTTCTGCACTTCGGCGTGCAGCAATTCGCGGCCGCGGCGCCAGGTGCGCATCAGGGTGAAGATGATCGCCGCCAGCAACAGCGGGAACCACGCGCCGTCGAAGAACTTCACCGCGTTCGCCACCAGGAAGGCGAGGTCGACCGTGAAGAACACCAGGCACAACGGCAGTACCCAGCGCCGCTGCTTCGGCCACAGGCGGTTGGCCACCAGCGCCAGCAGCATGGTATCGATCAGCATCGTGCCGGAGACCGAAACGCCGTAGGCGGTGGCCAACGCGGTGGATGTGCGGAACGTCATCACCAGCGCGATCACCGCCACCATCAGGAACCAGTTGATGCCGGGCACGTAGATCTGGCCGATGGTCTCGCGCGAGGTATGGCGCACGAACATGCGCGGGATGTAGCCGAGCTGCATCGCCGAACGCGCCACCGAGAATGCGCCGGTGATGACCGCCTGCGAGGCGATGACGGCCGCCATCGTCGCCAGCACCACCATCGGCACCTGCGCCCAGTCGGGCACCGCCTGGAAGAACGGGTTGTCCTTGGCGTTCGGGTCTTCCAGCAGCAACGCGCCCTGCCCGAGATAGTTCATCACCAGGCACGGCAGGACGACGAAATACCAGGCCGCGCGCATCGGCTTCGCGCCGAAA
>JAEKKW010000129.1 GCA_019510195.1 Lysobacterales bacterium
GACGTCGCCGTAACCGCAGACCACCGCGACCTTGCCGGCGAGCATCACGTCCATCGCGCGCTTGAGGCCATCGGCCAGCGATTCGCGGCAGCCGTAGAGGTTGTCGAACTTCGACTTGGTGACGGAATCGTTGACGTTGATCGCCGGGATCAGCAGCTTGCCCTGTTCGGCGATCTGGTAGAGGCGATGGACGCCGGTCGTCGTTTCTTCCGACACGCCCTTCCATTCGGCCACGACCTTGGTCCACCAGCCCGGACGTTCCGTCGCCACGCGCTTGAGCAGGTCCTTGATCACCTGTTCTTCGTGATTCGACGACGGCGCGTTCACCCAACCGTCGCCGTTCTCGAGTTCGTAACCCTTGTGGATCAGCAGGGTGACGTCGCCGCCGTCATCCACCACCAGCTGCGGGCCGAGGAAACCGCCCTTGCCGTCGGGGAAGCTGAGCGCGGCCAGCGTGCAGTCCCAGTATTCCTCCAGCGATTCGCCCTTCCACGCGAACACCGGGGTGCCGGCGGCGGCAATGGCGGCGGCGGCCTGGTCCTGGGTCGAGAAGATGTTGCACGAGGCCCAGCGCACGTCGGCGCCGATGTCCTTCAGCGTCTCGATCAGCACCGCGGTCTGGATGGTCATATGCAGCGAGCCGGTCACGCGCACGCCCTTGAGCGGTTTGGCGGTGGCGTGCTTGCGGCGGATCGACATCAGGCCCGGCATCTCGTGCTCGGCGATGTCGATTTCCTTGCGGCCCCAGTCGGCCAGCGTGATGTCGGCGATCTTGTAGTCGCCATCCTGGGAAAAATTCTTGGCTTGCGCGTTCATGCGGATGCTCCGTGAGTGCGGTGGATTGCGGTCACGGGCGCCGTTTTGGATGCCGAGCCTGGTCGTGTCGGAAAGTCCGCGCGATCGCAGCGCCCCTCGGCAGGATCGTATTATATCTCAACATCGCGATAAAGGGATGGATGGATCGCGATTCCGGTCTTCCTGTCCGCCGTCCACGCGGCCTGAACGCATCCGTGGCAAGCTCGGTGGTTCCAGTCCATTGGAGGCTCCATGGATTACGGTACCGATCAGATCCGCAATATCGCGCTGGCTGGTCACCCCGGCGCTGGCAAGACCCAGCTGTTCGAGGCGCTGTTGCACGCCGGTGGCGCGATCAATGCGCCGGGGACCATCGAACGCGGCAACACGGTCTCCGACTTCGACGTGCTGGAAAAGGAGCGCGGCCATTCCATCGATGCGGCGATCGCCAGCACCGACCACAAGGGCATCCACGTCAACCTGGTCGATACCCCCGGCTATCCCGATTTCCGCGGGGCGGCGCTGGCGGCGATCGCGGCGGTCGATACCGTCGCGGTGGTGGTGGATGCCGACGCTGGCATCGGCCATGGCACGCGCAGGATGATGCAGGTGGCGGCCGATCGCGGTTTGTGTCGCGCGATTGTGGTGAACAAGATCGATGCCGCGGGCGCCGATATCGCGCGCCTGATGGAAGAGTTGCGGTCGAACTTCGGGAACGCGGTGCTGCCGCTCGATCTCCCCGCGCAGGGCGGGACGGCGGTGATCGACTGCTTCGGCAACAGCAGTGGCGACAGCGACCTCGGTCCCGTTGCCGACTGGCACCAGCGCATCATCGACCAGGTGGTCGAGATCAACGAAACGGTAATGGATCATTTCCTCGAACTCGGCGAGGGCGGCCTGTCCGGCCAGGAATTGCACGACGCCTTCGAGCAGTGTTTGCGCGAAGGGCACCTGATTCCCGTGTGCTTCGTATCGGCGCGGCAGGGCACCGGCGTCGCGGAATTTCTCGACATCGCCGAGCGCCTGTTCCCGCATCCGGGCGAGGCCAACCCGCCGCCGTTCGTGAAGGGCACGGGCGACGATGCCGCCGTTATCGAAGCGCATCCCGATCCATCGGCGCACGTGATCGCCGACGTGTTCCGCATCATCCACGACCCCTTCATGGGCAAGCTCGCGGTCTTCCGCGTCTACCAGGGCACGGTGAAGAAGGACGGCACGCTGTTCGTCGACGACGGCCGCAAGCCGTTCAAGGTCGCGCACCTGTTCAAGCTCAAGGGCAAGGACCATGTCGAGATCGCGCGCGCGGTGCCCGGCGACATCGCCGCGGTGGCGAAGATCGAGGAGCTGCATTTCGATGCCGTGCTCCACGATTCGCACGACGAGGACCAGATCCACCTGAAGCCGAGCGCGTTTCCGAGTCCGATGTTCGCGCTGGCGATCGAGGCCGCCAGCAAGGGGCAGGAACAGAAACTCTCGGCGGCGTTGCACAAGCTCGCCGACGAAGATCCATCGGTGCAGGTGCATCACGATGCCGAGTTGAACGAGACGGTGATGCGCGGGCTCTCCGATCTCCACCTGCGCGTCTTGCTGGAACGGTTGAAGTCGCGCCATGGCGTCGACGTGAATACCCATGTGCCGCGTGTCGCCTATCGCGAAACCATCGGCGCGAAGGCGGAAGGCCACCATCGCCACAAGAAGCAGACCGGCGGCGCCGGCCAGTTCGGCGAAGTGTTCCTGC